>DATINN010000219.1:0-13472 GCA_035474175.1 Mycobacteriales bacterium
CGGGCCTCGTGCCACATGGCCAGCGCCGCCGCCGGCAGCCCGAACATCATCACCGGGAAGAACCCGGCCATGAACGTGCCGGTGCCGTCCTTGCCGGCGAAGTAGCAGGTGAGGTCGCCGTGCTGGACCTGGCCGGCGGCGTTGGTGCAGTCGCCGATCTGGAACCAGACCAGCGAGTTGAGCACGTGGTGCAGTCCGAACGGGAGCAGCGCCCGGTTGACCACGCCGTAGATGCCGGCGCCGGTCGCGCCGTTGTCGGCCGACCAGTTGCCGACCGGGGTGAGCACGTGGTCGCCGACCCAGGGCCAGACGATCCGGAAGAACACCCCGATCAGCAGCCCGGCGATGGCCATCAGGATCGGCACGAACCGGCGGCCGCCGAAGAACGCCAGCCACGGCACCAGCTTCACCCGGTGGTAGCGCTGCCAGAGGACCGCCGCGGTCAGCCCGATCGTGATCCCGCCGAGCACGCCCGGCACCGCGGAGGTGTCCAGGTCCTTGGTCAGCGAGGTGTAGACGCCGTTGAAGGTCAGGTAGCCGACCACGGCGGCCAGCGCGGTCGAGCCGTCGGCCCGGCGGGCGAAGCCGATGGCGACACCCAGCGCGAACAGCAGCGGCAGGTTGTCGAACACGGCGCCGCCGGCCGCGGCCAGCGCGGCGGCCACGTTGGTCAGCCAGTGCAGCCCGCCGTACTGGGCCAGGCCGTCCTCGCCGAGCATGTCGGCCTGGCCGAGCCGCAGCAGGATGGCGGCCGCGGGCAGCACCGCGATCGGCATCATCAGGCTGCGGCCGATGCGTTGCAGCACCGCGAACACGGCGCCGCGGCGGGTCGATCCGGTGGACACGGTGGTCATGGTGCTGTCCATGGCCCCTCCGACAACTGGTATGGACCGGTCTGGGCCAGACTCGCCCATGGCTCGCGCGGATGTCAATGGTGCTAATTGGCTGGCGCCGGTATGGGACTTTCGACGCATGGGTGATCTCGGCGGGGCGCTGCGCGAGCTCGGGCTGTCCGGGATCGCGACGATCCGGGGGCCGGGCGGCACCGTCGAGTACGAGGAGTGCTTCGGGCTGGCCGACCGGGCCGCGGGCACGCCCAACACGCCCTCGACCCGGTTCGCGCTGGCGTCGGTGACGAAGATGTTCACCGCCGCGACCGTGCTGCGGCTGGGCGTCGACCCGGCCGCGCCGGTGGTCTCGCTGCTGCCGCCGGAGCGCCGGCCGGCGACGCTGCGGCCGGACGTGACCGTGCACCACCTGCTCAGCCACACCTCCCACATCGCCGACTACGCCGAGGAGGAGGGGCCGGTCGTCGTCGACTACGAGGAGATCTGGGTCGACCACCCCTGCTACCGGTTCGAGCGCCCGGCCGACTTCCTGCCGCTGTTCGGCGACCTCCCGCCGTACGGGCCGCCGAAGGACGAGTTCCACTACTGCAACGCGGCGTACGTGGTGCTCGGGCTGATCGTGGAGGAGGTCTCCGGACTGTCCTATGTGGACGCCGTGGGGCGGGAGGTGTTCGCGCCGGCCGGGATGGCGCGCAGCGGGTTCTTCCGCTCCGACGAGCCGGTGCCGGACGTGGCCGTCGGCTACCTGGAGTCCGGCCGGACCAACGTGTTCTCGGTGCCGGTGATCGGCGGCGCCGACGGCGGCGCGCACAGCACGGCCGAGGACCTGGACCGGTTCCTGCGCGCGGTGGACGACGGCTCGCTGCTCGGCGACCGGCGCGAGGTCATGCTCACGCCGCGGGTCGAGGTCGGCGAGGACGACATGGACTACGGCTACGGCTGCCTGCTCTACGGCGACGGCCGCTTCGGCCACGGCGGCGGGGATCCCGGCTGCACCGCGCTCATCCAGCGCATCCCGGCCAGGGACACGACGGTCGTCGTGGTCTGCAACACCTACGCCCGCGTCGGCGCCGCCCGAAACCTCATGGTCGACGCCGTCCTCGACAGCTGAAGGTCACCGGCGGACCCGCTGCCGTTCGCGGTAGGCGGCAGCCTTGGCCCGGTCGCCGCAGCCGCGCATGCCGCACCAGCGGCGGCGCTGCCCGCGGGACCGGTCCACGAACGGGCGGGTGCAGCGGTCGTCCGCGCACCAGCTCAGCAGCAGCCGGTCGGCGTCGCCGTGCAGGTCGAGCACGTCGGTGGCCAGCGCGGACAGCGCGGCGTCCAGGCCGCCGCGGTGGCGCACCGAGCCGCTGGCGTCGAGCACCGGCCGCGGCCCCGGCTGCGCGGCGGCGGCGTTGGCGGTCCGGCGGGCCGCGGGCGGCGGCGGCGACCCGTCCCGCAGCGCCTGCAGCAGCGCGAACAGCGCCTCCCGGACGGCCCGGGCCCGGTCCAGGTCCTCGGCCCGCAGCGTGGCCACGTCGTCGACGAGCCCCGATTCGCGGATCCACTCGACCAGGTCGGCCGGCGTGCGCAGCAGCTCCAGGTCGGTCGTGCCGCGCTCGGCCACGGTCGCGACGAAGTCCAGCCCGGGACGGTCGGACACGAACTCGAACGGCACGTCACCACCTTGACAGGTGACGAGAGTGACGGCAAGGGTAAGTCACCGATCGAACAGGTGACGGTGGCCGATGGTGCCGGTACCGCCGACGAGCGCGTCGCGCCGAGGAGCTGACGGCAGATGATCCGGTACGCGATCGGCGCGACCCTGGTCCGCAGCGCCGACGAGGGGGCCCGGGTGGCGCTCGCCCTGCTGGCGCTGGACCGGCTCGGCAATGCCGGCCTGGGCGGCCTGCTCATCGCCGCGCTGCTGGTGCCGCACGTGCTGGCCGCGCCGGCGGTCGGCCTGCTGGTGGACCGCTCGGGGCGGCCGGCCCGGCTGATCGGCGGCGCGGCCGCGGTCTTCGCCGGGGCGCTCATCGCGGCCGGGCTCGCGGTCGGCCGGCTGCCGACCGGCCTGGTGCTGGCGGCGCTGCTGGCCGTCGGCTGCTGCGGGCCGGTGCTGACCGGCGGCCTGAGCAGCCGGCTCGGCGGGCTGGTCAGCGCGGACCGGCTGCCGCGCGCGTTCGGCCTGGAGTCGATGTCCTACAACGTGGCCGGGATCGCCGGTCCGGCCGCGGCGGCGGTGCTGGCCGGCCTGGCCTCGCCCGGCGCGGCCACCGTGACGCTCGGCGCGGCCGCGCTGGCCGGCGCCGCGCTGCTGGCCACCCTGCCGCTGGCCGGGTCGGCGGCCCGCTCGCCCGCGCTGGCCGGCGTCCGCGTCGTGCTGCGGCAGCCGGTGCTGGCCACGCTGACGCTGACCACCAGCCTGGGTGCGCTGGCCGGCGGCATGCTGCCGGTCGTGGTGGCCGTTGCCGCCACCCGGGCCGGCAGCCCCGCCGCGGCCGGGCTGCTGCTGACGGCCCTGGCCGTGGGCGCGCTGGTCGGCTCGGCGCTGTGGACCCGGTGGCCGGCGGCGCCGGAGCGGGCGCCCTGGTGGGTGGCCGGCGGGTTGGCCGGCACCGGGCTGCCCGTGCTGGCCGGTGCCCTGCACCCCACGCTGCCGCTGCTGGCGGTGCTGTTCACGATCGCCGGGATCGCCGACGGGCCGCTGTTCGGCGCGCTGCTGACGGCCCGGCAGCACTGGTCGCCGCCGGAGCTGCGCGGCCAGGTCTTCACCCTCGGCGCCGGCGCGAAGATCACCGCCGCCGCGGCCGGGGCGGCGCTGGCCGGCGCGCTGGCCGGGGCCGCGACCGCGGGCCAGCTCGCGGTCGCGGGCGCGATCCCGCTGCTGGGCGCCGCCCTCGCCGTGGCCGGATTCGCCCGCGGCAGCCGGGCACCGGCGCCGCAACGGGCATGATCAGCCCGTGCGGGTGGGCGGTTCGCCCGCGGCAGCCGGGCGCCGCACCCGGCATGATCAGCCCGTGCGGGTGATGACGTGGAACGTGTGGTGGCGGTTCGGGCCGCGCTGGCAGGCCCGGCAGCCCGGGATCCTGCGCACCCTGCGGGAGGCCGACGCCGACGTGGTCGCGCTGCAGGAGGTCTGGGGCACGGCCGGGACGACCCAGCCCGACGAGCTGGCCGCCGCGCTCGGGCTGCACGCCGGCTTCGCCGCGCCGTCGTACCCGCCGGAGACCGACGTCGCCCGGGCCGACGACGCCGCCCTCGGCCTCGGGATCCTCAGCCGCTGGCCGATCCTGGCCCTGCGGCCGGAGCCGATGCCGGCCCGCCACCGCGCGTTCGACCCGGTCGCGCTCGTGGCCACCCTCGACTCCCCCGGCGGCCCGCTGCACGTCGTGGTCGCCTGCCTGGAGTACGACCCGGCGTACAACGACGACCGGATCGCGCAGGCGCGGGCCGTGGCCGCGCTGGCCACGGATCCCGCCCTGGACGGGCCGGCGCCGGTCCTGGTCGCCGGCGACCTCAACGCCGCCGCCGACAGCCCCGTGCTGCGGCCGCTGACCGAGGTGCTGACCGACGCCTGGACGGCCGGCGGCGGCGACCCGGCGACCAGCACCGCCCCGCCCGACGCCGGCCCGGAGCTGCGGGACCGCCGCATCGACCACGTGCTGTTCCGCCCGGGCCGGTTCGCCCAGCAGGTCACCGTCCGCTCGGCCATCCGCGCCGACGGCCCGTCCGACCACCGCGCGATCCTCTGCGACCTCGACTGGACGTGACCCAGGACCGCCCGGCGGCCCTGGGCGGCCCTGGGCCGCCCTGAACCGGCCTGGCCGCCCTGGGCCCGCCCTGGGCCCGCCCTGGGCCCGCCCTGGGCCCGGCCTGGGCCCGGCCTGGGCCGCCGGGGCCGGGCTAGGTCAGGCCGCCCAGCTGCGGGTCGGTGATGCTGTCGTCGCCGGTCTCGACGTGCCCGGCGTACCGGCGGCGGAAGTGCGCCTCCCCCTGCACGGTGACGACCAGGTCGTACCAGCCGCGGCTGCGGGCCAGCGACCAGCGCTCGGTGACGGCCTCGCCGGCGCCGAGCGAGCGGGTCCGCGGCCGCGAGCCGTACCCGTCCCGGACCGTGACCTGCAGCCGGTGCCGGCCGGGGTTGCGCAGCCGCAGGCTGATCCCGGTGTCGTCCTCGTCGTACGTGGCCCGCACGTCCAGCTCGGGACGGCCCGGCGCCCCGCCGGTGAAGCCGCGGAAGAACCCGTTGGGCCCGTGCACCGCCAGGTCGTACGGCCCGGCCGCGTCGACGCTGTCGCTCACCCGCCGCCCCCTCTGCACCGTGTACGACCGGGGCGCGTCCGGCAGCCGCAGCTGGAAGACGCCGGTCGCCGCCCCGCCGCTGGCCAGCTCGACCGTCACCGTGCCGCCGGTCCGGCGGGCGTCGGCGTGGAGCGTGTACGGGATGGCCCGGGCCGGCCGGACCCCGCGCTCCTGCCGCGGCACCCGCTGGTCGGCCGGCGGCACCGGCACCTGGTCCGGCCGCCGGGTCAGGTCCTCGGGCTTGAAGTCGTCGGTGTCGGGCAGCCGCACGGCCCGCTGCCGGTTGGGCCGGCGGAAGTCGAAGGTGCTGGTGAGGTCGCCGACCACGGCCCGGCGCCAGGGCGTGATGTTGTCCTCGCGGGGCCCGAACCGCCGCTCCAGGAACCGGATCAGCGAGGTGTGGTCGAACAGCTGCGAGTTGACCCAGCCGCCGCGGGACCAGGGCGAGACGACGATCATCGGCACCCGCATCCCCAGCCCGTACGGCCCGGCGGGCAGGCCGGGAGCGCCGGGGAAGATCTCGTTGGTGACCGGCACGGTGGAGATGCCCTGGGCCGGCGACGCCGGCGGGGTCGGCGGCACCAGGTGGTCGAAGAACCCGCCCTCCTCGTCGTACGTCACGAACAGCACGGTCTTGCTCCACACCGACGGGTTGGAGGCCAGGATGTCGACGACCTGGGCCGTGTACCAGGAGCCGAAGTCCGGCTCCCAGTTCGGGTGCTCCGAGTACGCCTCCGGTGCGACGATCCACGACACCTGCGGCAGCCGGCCGCGCTCGACGTCGGCCCGGAAGTCGGTCAGCAGCGCGTCCGGCGACCGGCCCCGGTCGACCGCGTGGGTGCCGACCCGGGCCCGGTCGAACAGCGGGTCCCCCGGCGCCGCGTTCTGGTACTGGTGGAAGTAGAGCAGCGAGTTGTCGCCGAAGTTGCCGATGAACGGGTCCTGGGTGAAGCCCCAGACGCCGGCGGCGTCCAGCCCCAGCCCGGCGTCCTGGTAGACCCGCCAGGAGACGCCGGCCCGCTGCAGCCGCTCCGGGTACGTCGTCCAGTCGTAGCCGGCCTCGGCGTTGGTCACGACCGGGCCGCCGGCCGCGCCGTCGTTGCCGACCCAGCCGGTCCACAGGTGGTAGCGGTTGGGGTCGGTCGGGCCGAGCAGCGAGCAGTGGTAGTTGTCGCAGACCGTGAACGCCTCCGCCAGCGCGAACGGGAACGGCAGGTCCTCGCGGGTGTGGTAGGTCATGGTCTGCACGCCCTTGTTGGGCGGGAAGTCGTCGTGCCGGCCACCGTTCCAGGCGGCGTGGGTGTCGGCCCAACCGTGCGGCGGGTCGGGCAGGAACATCCGGCCCACGTCGGGCACGTCCGGCCGGTAGGGCAGCAGCTCGCCGGTGCCGTCCACGCCGGGCTGGTGCCAGACCGACTTCCCGGACGGCAGCGTCACCGGGTGCGGGTCGTTGAACCCGCGTACGCCGCGCAGGGTGCCGAAGTAGTGGTCGAAGGCCCGGTTCTCCTGCGTGAGGAAGACGACGTGCTCGACGTCCTCGAGGGACCCGGTCCGGTTGTGGGCCGGGACGGCGAGGGCCTTGTCCAGGGCCTGCCGGTAGGTGACGGGGAGCGCGGCGCCGAGCGCGGGCACTCCGGCGAGCTTCAGGAACGTACGGCGATCGACGGTGACCATGCTGGCCCTCCTGGCGCGCGGAACGCGATCCGGACATCGGACGCCAAGCGCGGTGTCTGGCCACCGGATTACCACAGGACGAGCGCCGCGAGAACGGCTCAGCCCAGGATCGCGGTCGCCCACAGCGGCACGTGGTCGGAGTGCGGCGCGTCGCCGGTGCGGGCCGCGGCCTCGGGAAACGTGCCGAAGATGTAGTCGATCTTGCGGGTCGGGTGGGCCCACCCCGGTCGGGCGCCGCAGCGCGCGGCCGAGCAGCCGCCGGTGAACCCGCCCCCGACCTCCCGGAACGCCCGGTACAGCGGCGCCATCGCCGGGCTGCCGGGCGGTGCGTTGAAGTCCCCGCCGACGACCACCCGCTTGTACGCCCCGGTGTGCGCCGCGACGGCGGCGACCTGGCTCGCGGTGTTGGCCGGGTCGGTGTCGAGGTGGGTGACGCACGCGGTCACGTCCCGGTCCCGGACGCAGGCCAGCCGCCGCGGCTCGCCCCCGGCCGGCGCCGGCAGCGGCCAGCGCCCGGCCAGCTCCACCGAGGCGGTCCGGACCAGGACTGCGATGCCGTAGTCGCTGCCGTCCCAGCAGCGGTGCGGGATGGTCGGCTCGAAGTGGCCGGCGTAGCGCAGGTCGGCGACCAGCCGGTCGTACTGGCCCCGGCAGACCTCGTCCAGCGTCACCACGTACGGCTGGGGCGCGTGGTCGCGGATCTGCCGCTCCAGGTCGGCGACGACGGCGAACCGCGTCTCGCAGGCGTTCCCGCACATGTTGAACTGCAGCAGCGTCACGCTGACGGGAGCCGCTCCGGCGGCGACCGGGAGCCGGAGCACGGCGTACACGAGGACGACGAGTCCGAGGAGCCGCGCCGACCGGAGCACGGGCCCAGTGTGCCCGGTGTATCCGCGGCGGCACTCCCGTCCTCCCACCTTCAGGCGCGCACTCTTCGCCGGTGCGCGGGCCCGAACGGAGGCCGGGATGACCATCGAGGACCTGACGCCGGCGCTGGCCGCCCCGTCGATGAGCGCGGTCCGGACCACGTTCCTGGCCCTGGACCGCACGGTCGCGTCGGTCGGCGCGGACTGCCGGTCGATCGCCGCCACCCTGGGCGCGCTCAGCGACGCCCTCGACACGATCACCCAGGGCGGCGGCAGCGGGCAGCAGTGGGTGGGCGCCGGACTCGTCGGCCTGCCCATCGCCGGCGCGATCAAGGCGGCCCGGAGCCTGGCCGGCCAGTACGTCAAGCAGCAGACCGGGGTGCCGCTGCCGGTCTGGACCGAGCTGGTGGTGAGCTCGTCGGCGCAGTTCGAGGCGTACCTGGACCGGCTGGAGGCGGTGGCGGCGGTGTCCCGCCGGCACCACGCCGCCGCCCTGCAGCCGGGCGTGGACGACCAGCGGGTGCTGCTCGACGCCCGGCACGAGACCCAGGCCTGGAAGCAGGTCCTCGGCCGGGTGGCCCAGCTCGGCCAGCTCGTCGACGCCATCCTGGACGCGCAGCGCGCCGACGAGCCGGCCCCGGACGCGGGCGGCTTCGCCGGCTCCGTCCGCTCCGGCTCCGCCTTCTCCGGCTCCGTCCGGACGCGGCTGAAGGAGGTGCAGAGCCGGACGATGGAGAAGTCGGGCGACCTGCGGGAGTGGGTGCTGCAGCCGTTCGTGGAGCTGCGGGACCGGGTCCGGCTGCTGCCGCGGCAGATCGAGCACCTGGCCCGCGAGGTCGCCCTGCTGGAGGTGCTGCTCGAGCTGGAGATCGCCGAGCTGCGGGCCTGCCTGGGCCAGGTGCCGCCGGCCGAGGCCCGGATCGTCGGCCTGCGGGTGGCCGCCGCGGTCGTGCTGCCCGAGCTGGCCGAGCGGCTGGCGGACGCGCGGCGGCAGGCGCAGGACCACCGGACGTACCTGGACCGGCTGGAGGACGGCCGCCGGTCCGGTGCGATCGACGCGCGGACCCACGCCGTGCTGGCGGCCGAATACCGGGCCGGTCTGGACGGCGCGCTGGCCGAGCTGGCCGCGGTCGAGGCCCAGGCCGACCGGTGGCGGCGGGAGGGGCCGGCCGTGCTGCGGGCCGGCCTGGACTGGGTCGAGCTGGAGCTGGCCGTGGTCGCCGCCCGCGCGCTCACCGAGCAGCGGACCACCGACGAGCGGCGGGTGCTGCTGCAGCGCGAGCACGAGCGGCTGACCGAGGCCGGGCGGGCGCTGGCGGCGCTCTGAGCGTCCACAATGGACGCCGGTGCGGGCACACTGGGCCGGTGAACCTGCCGTCCCCGTGCGTCGTCGTGCTGGTCGGCCCGGGCGCGTCCGGGAAGTCGACGTGGGCCGCCGCGCACTTCCCGCCCGACACGATCGTCTCCAGCGACCGGCTGCGGGCCCTGGTCGGCACCGGCGAGGACGACATCCTGGCCAGCACCGACGCCTTCGTCCTGCTGGAGGAGATCGTGACGCGGCGGCTCGCCCGCCGGTTGACGACCGTGATCGACACGCTCGGGCTGTCCCTCCCGCAACGCTCGGCCTGGCTCGCGCTGGCCCGGGCCCACGACCTGCCCTGCGTCGCAGTCGCCTTCGACACGCCGGCGGCCGAGTGCCGCGAGCGCAATCGCCGTCGGGCCAAGCGGATCCCGGCCGACGTGCTCACCGGCCAGCTGCGGACCTTCCGGTCGATCCGCTCGTCGCTGCCGGACGAAGGCTTCGACGCGGTCCTGGACCCGTCGCCGGTGCGGGTCGTGCCACCGTCGTTCGTGTCGTCCACGGCGGCCGCCGCCCGGCAGTCGGAGGCCCCGACCGGGCTCCGCTTCGGCCTGCACATCGGCGCGTACGACTTCCCGCTCGACCAGCTGGCCGGCATCGCCGCCCGGGTCGAGGCCGCGGGCTTCGACGCGATCTACGTGATGGACCACTTCCGGCAGATCCCGCAGATCGGCCGGGCCTGGGACCCGTTCCTGGAGAGCTACACCACGCTCGGCTACCTCGCCGCCTGCACGTCGCGGGTGCAGCTGGGCGCGCTGGTGACCGGCGTGACGTACCGGAACGTCGGCCACCTGGGCAAGATCGTCGCCACCCTCGACGTGCTCAGCGGCGGGCGGGCGGTCTGCGGCCTCGGACTGGCCTGGTATCGCCAGGAGCACGTCGCGTACGGCTGGCCCTTCCCGCCGGTGGACGAGCGCTATGCCCTGCTGGAGGACGCGTTGCAGGCGCTGCCGGTGCTGTGGGGGCCGGGGAACCGCGCGTTCACCGGTCGGGTCCTGTCGCTGCCGGACACGACCTGCTATCCGCGGCCGGTCGGGCCGGTGCCGCTGCTCGTCGGCGGTGGCGGCGAGAAGCGCACGCTGCGGCTGGCCGCCGCCTTCGCCGACGCCGCCAACGTCATGGGCGACGCCGCGGTCGTCGCCCACAAGCGCGCGGTCCTGTCCGCGCACTGCGCGGCGGTGGGCCGCGACCCCGCGTCGGTGTCGCTGACCCACCTCTCCACGACCCTCATCGCCGCCGACGACCGCTCCCTGGCGGCTCTCGTCTCGGCTTCGCGCCCGCGGAACATGTCCGCCGACGCCTACGCCGCCTCGGTCAACGCCGGCACCATCCCCGACCACATCGGGCGGTTCCGGGAGCTGGCCGAGGCCGGGGCTCAGGAGGTGATGATCCGGCTGCCCGACCTGAGCTCCCTGGATGCGGTGGCGGAGGTGATCGCCGCCTTCCGCTGACTCAGCCGGCTGCTGTCACCCGGCTGCTCTCACCCGGCCATGCGGTCCTGGAGGTCGACCGGGTGGCTCCGGCTCCTTCCTCGACCGAGCAGGGGCAGGAGCCGGTCCATCACCACCGCCGCGTGGTCGGAGGCGAGCTGGTGCCGGTCCCGGTTCTTGTGCCGGCCGGCCAGGTCGGAGATGCCCCGGATCGTCATCCACCCGGCCAGGGTCCGCTCGGAGTCGATCTCCTCGTAGAAGGCCTGGCCGACCCCGCTGGCCTCGGTCTCCACGGCCAGCGTCTTCTCGTTGAAGCGGCGCAGGAATTCGCGGATGTCAGAATCCTCGTTGGTGATGACGGCGCCGCCGGACCCGACCGGACCGTGGAAGACGCCGAAAGAGCCGGCGGGCGGGAGTGACACCACCGGCCCGTTCCGGCGGAAGAACTCGTTGACCCGGTAACGCATCGCCGGCGTCATCGGGTGGCTCTTCCCGCGGCGGCGCGAATTTCCGGTGGTCTCCCGGCGGGAGTCATAGCAGATGACCTCGTCGCTCAGCACCACGTCGCCGATCGCCACGTCGGGGCGGATACCACCGGCAATGCCGACGAGGAGCACCACCGGCGGCCGGAACGCTTTCCGCATCAGGTGATAGGACGCGGCCGCGGACTGCGGTCCCGGCTCCAGCGTCTGCATCGCCACCACCCGCAGCCGATCACCCTCGGCCGTCACCTCGGCCCGGTGAACCTGCGGTCCGCCCGGCAGCGGCGCGGTCCGATAGTTCTCGTACGTCCGCAGCACCCCGACCACCGCGCGGATTTCCTCCGGGAGCACGGTGAGGATTCCGACGTCCGCGCGCCGCCGCTTCTCCGTGCTCCCCGTCGCCGCCCATTGCCGGCCCACCGCGGTGGCCGTATGGACGACTCCCCAGTGGGTCGCCATGGCGCCGATACTGACCGAGCTGTTTCGTGGGCTCACCGTTCGCTCCTGTCACCGTCGAGGGGATCCTGGAAACCGATGGCATTGCCTCCGACGGTGACGGTGCCTCCGCTCATCGCCACCACGCCGGCATTGATGACCACCGGAGCTCGATTTCGCCACCGCTCGGCAGTGAGCACCAAGAGAATGGCGCCGACGGCGGCCCGCCGACCCGGGTCCCGCGGCAACAACGCCCACGCCACCCCGACCACGACGACCGCCCGGACTACTCCACCTGCCACCAGACGTTGCATCACCTTGCCTCCGTTCGGGGGTGTCCCTGGGACAATAGTGAGCAGCGCAGGTCTGTTGCACATCCGTGCGAAGCGTTATCTTCGGATCAGTAGAGATACGTAGAACACCAGGCCGTGGCAAACACGTACGTACTACTACGGAGGTCGGTAAGCACCAACCACGGCGTACCAAGGCGACACGGGGAGATTTCGACGACTCGATCGATCGGGAGGGGCCTTGGACACCGGCGGCACCATCGACCAGCTGACAGAGCGCGAACGCCAGGTCTTCCTCATGGTGGTGGACGGCCTCGCCAATTCGGCGATAGCCGAGCGTCTGTCCATTTCCGTCCGCACCGTCGAGACCCACATCCGCACGGTCCTGCGCAAGATGGGCGTGACCCGCCGCGGCGAGCTGATCTCCACCTACCTGCGCGAACAGAACGAGCAACCGGCCCGCCGCGGCAAGATGTGGCTCAAGGAGACGCCGCGAATACACCGGTATTCCGACGAGCTGCAACGCATGCTCGACCGCGGCGAGAACGACGCCGCATTCCAGCTGGTCACCCGGCTGGTCGAGGTCGAGCCGGTCTGGGAGCTCGTGATCGACGTGCTGAAGATCGGTGAGATCCTGGGCCGCCCGACCGACGCCTTACGCTATGCCGCTGCCGCCGAGGACGCCTTGGACGGGCAGCCGATGAGCGCCGACGTGGAGCGGGCGATGTGGTTCTACCGGGCCCGGGTGCTCAAGGACTTCGGGCTCTACCGGTACGCGATAGATTTCTACCGTCGGAACATCCCGGACGACGGCAAGTTCAGCCTGGGAAGTCACTATCAGCGGCAGAGCCGGCAAGGCATCGCCCACATATGGTTCCGGGTCGAGGACTACGGACAGGCGGAAGCCGAGATCGACCGCCTCTACGACGAGCTGAGCGACGTCCTCGACCCCGACCTCGGATTTGTCGCCGACGTGCTGCAGTATCGCGGCACCCTGGCCATGATCGGACTGGTGGCCGACCTGCCGTTCTCGGCCGCCCGCGAGAAGCCCTTGGACGTGAGCGCGGCCGACCACTACGGCGCCGAGACCCTGAGCATCTCGGAGAGCACCGGAACCAAAGAGGGGATCGCCTGGGGTCACACCGTGCTCGCCTTTGCGGCGGAAGGTCGAGAGGAGTTCCGGCGGGCCGAACGTGAATACTCAGCCGCGCTGCGGTGCTTCGACGATCCTCGGGTGCGCCTGACGAGCAAGGTGCAGATCCTGCTCTACAAGGCCGGCTTCGAGCGTCGACGGCAGAGCTTCCTCGACGCGGAAGACCTGGTGGCCGAGGCGGCCACGCTCGTTCCCGCCGATCCCTCCCTGCTGCTCCGGGCCCGTCTGCTCGAGCAGCAGGCGGAGCTGCAACGCCGGCGGACGGGCGACGACCGCGCCGGAGCCGCGTACCTCGACGAAGCGATGCGGCTCTACGCGCACGAGCCCGGGCTGATTCTCTTCTCCGACTGGCCGATCGTCCGCCGCCTCCGCCGCACCTGCCAGCAGGTAGGTCTGACGTTTGGCTCGTATTTCCAGTTGGCTAACGCCGTGGGACCGGAGATCCCACGTTAGTCGACATTGGTAGCGAAAGATCAACAGTCAGTGAGAGTGCTTCCCTTTGGGGGCACTTATGCTAGATAGTTCTGCCGCGCTTCCTGTCATGTCCGGAACCGGCTCAGGCTTGTCGTACTCTGTGTCGGTCGTTGCTCACGGTGAGCAACCGTCGCGGAGGATCGATTAATATAAATAAATAAGAAGAAAGAAAC
>DATINN010000220.1:0-4768 GCA_035474175.1 Mycobacteriales bacterium
CCCCGGGCGGCGGCCGAGCGGGCCGGCAGCACGTACTTCACGATCGTGCCGACCACCAGCAGCGCGGTCAGCACGGCCAGCACGGTCCAGCGGGTCGCGCCGCCGCCGTCGGCGATCGTCCACCACAGCCCGGCGGCCCAGATCAGAAGCAGCCCGGGCAGCACCGGCAGCAGGATGCCGACGATCCCGAGCACCATCACGACGCCGACCAGCGTCTGTGCGTCGTTGCTCATGCCCGGTCCCCCCGCCGTGGTACGCCCGCCCCCGACAGCGGGCGTACCCAGACCATCAGCGACGCGCCCGCCCGCGGCCGCGCCAGCTGCCGACCGAACCCGAGGTGCCGATGCCGCCCAGGTGCAGGGCGACCAGGAGCAGACCGAGGAACAGCAGCGTCTGCGGCGTGAACGCGTCCGAGACGGTCGCGTCAGCCCAGTCGAGGATGAGCGCGAGAGCGAATACCACCGCGCCGGCAAGTGCGAGCATTTCCGAGCCCCTTTTCGGGAAATGGAGCCCCCGTGTGACGGCGGCTTCCTACCACCACACCAAGAGCGCCCAAACTCACCCGCTGCTGGCCTGGATGACCTGACCCTGGAGGACGAAGTTCTCCCCGCTGAACTTGGCGATCTGCATGGCCTGGATCGGGTACGGGTCGCCGGTGCCGTCGGTCTTGATGGTGATGCCCGGCAGCATGAGGTCCGGGGTCAGGTCGAGGCTGTGCGCGGCGTCCATCAACGCGGACCGGGTCGGCGCGGTCATCTTGGTCAGCGCCTGGACCAGGGTCTCGCCCACCAGCCAGCCGTAGACGCTGTACGGGTCGGTCGGGTCGGCGTCCGGCGCGTACTTCTTCAGGTCCGTCAGGAACGTCTTGACCGCGGCGTCGTCGGCCCACTGCGGGTCGTCGGCGGCCTTGAAGTAGGCGGCCGTCACGATGCCCTGGGCGTACTGGAAGCCGACCGGCTTGAGCACCTGGGCCTTGGACGAGGCGACCGAGTTGAGGATGTGCAACGGCTTCCAGCCGGTCTGCGCGACGGTCGCGATGGCCTGGGCGCCGGCCTTGGGGGTGGAGATGTCCAGGAACACGTCCGCCTTGGACGCGGCCAGCTTCTTCACCTGCGGGGCGACGGTCGGGTCGGTCGGCTCGTACGTCTCCTGGGCCACGACCGAGACGGTGCTGCCCTTGATCCCGTCGGTGAACCCGCTGAGCAGGTCCTTGCCGAAGCCGTCGTTCTGCAGCAGCACCGCGACCTTGGCGTCCGGCTTGGTCTGCTTGAGGTATTGCGCGTAGACCTTGGCCTCGGTCTCGTACGTCGGCTGCCACCCGGTCGTGTACGGGTACTTCGCCTCCTCCGAGCCGAAGATCGTCGCCCCGGTGGCGACGAACAGCTGCGGCACCTTCTTCTGGTTGAGGTAGTCCCGCATGGCCACGTTGTTGGCCGTCCCGAGCGGGTTGAACAGCGCGAAGACCTTGTCCTGCTCGACCAGCCGGCGGGCGTTGGCCAGCGCCCGCTGCGGCTCGTAGCCGTCGTCGTAGGTGACGAACTCGATCTTGCGGCCGTTGACCCCGCCGGCCTCGTTGACCTTCTTGAAGTAGCCGTTCAGCGACTTCGGGATCGCGCTGTAGGCCGAGGCCGGCCCGCTGAACGGGTAGCTGCTGCCGATCTTGACCGAGGTGTCGGTGATGCCGGGGTCGGCGGCCGCGCCGCCGCCCCCACCACCGCCGCCGCTGTCGTCACGGCCGCACGCCGCTACCAGCAGGGTCGTGGCCAGCAGGGGCAGGATCACTCGTCGCAACCGCATCGGGGGCTCCTCGCTGAGTGTCGGGTGGTGGAGAGGGCTCGACGACCTGGATCAGCAGCCGGCCCACACGGCGCAGCAGCCCGGCGGCGCCACCGGGCAGCAGGTAGACGACGGCGATCAGGGTGGCGCCGTAGATCACCCCGGTCAGGGCCTGGTTGACGTCGCCGGCGTACTGCGGGACGAAGACCACGAACAGCGCGCCGAGCACGCCGCCGGCCACCGTGCCGAGGCCGCCGACGACCACGGCGCCGAGGAAGGTGAAGGACAGCAGCAGGGTGAACGACTCCGGCGCGACGAACCCCTGCCCGTACGCGAACAGCGCCCCGCCCACCCCGGCGTACGCGCCGGCGCAGGCGAACAGCAGCGCCTTGACCCGGGCCACGTCCACGCCCGCGGTCCGGGCCGCCCGCTCGCCGTCCCGGATAGCGACGAGCGAGCGGCCCAGGCTGCCCCGGGTCAGGTTCACCGCGAGCAGCAGCATCAGCCCGGTGACGGCCAGGCTGAGCAGGTAGAGCCATTGGTCGGGGTCGACCGCGAGCCAGCCCGGCACCGGCGGCTGCGGCACGGCCAGCCCGGACACGCCGCCGGTCAGCGGCTCGGCCCGCTTGATCACCGGCCCGGCCGCGACCGCCAGCGCCAGCGTGACCAGGGCCAGGTAGAGCCCGCGCAGCCGCAGCGCCGGGACCCCGAAGGCCAGCCCGAGCAGGAACGCGACCGCAGCCGCGACCGGCACGGCCAGCAGGTAGGGCAGGCCGGTCTTGGCCAGCACCGCCGCCGCCGCGTACGCCCCGACGGCGAAGAAGGCGCCGTGCCCGAGCGAGATCTGCCCGCCGTAGCCGACCAGCAGGCCGAGCCCGATCGCGGCCACCGCGTACGAGAGGACCAGGGTGAGCTGGCCGTTGAGGACCGGGCTGGAGTTGAACGGGATGCCGACCGCGACCAGCACCCCGAGCGTGCTCGCGCCGGCCCGCAGGCCCTTGTGCAGACCGGAACCGGCGACGACCTTCATGCCCGGCTCACCTCGGGCGAGCCGAACAGCCCGGACGGCCGCACCAGCAGCACCACGAAGATCACCGCGAGCGGCACCAGCACCTTCAGGTCGGAGCCGATCGCGTCGACGTACGTGCCGGCCAGCGCCTCGGTCACGCCGATGATCCAGCTGCCCACGACCGCGCCGACGGGCGAGTCGAACCCGCCCAGCGCGGCCCCGGCGAAGGAGTAGACGAGCACGCCGGCCATCAGGTTGGTGTCCAGGAACAGCCGGTGCGCGACCAGCACCCCGGCGACCGCGCCCAGCAGCGAGGCCAGCCCCCAGCCCAGCATCAGCATCCGCCCCACCGGGACGCCGACCAGGCGGGCGGAGGCCGGGTCCTGGGCCGCCGCCCGCATGGCCAGCCCGACCGGGGTGTGGGTGAACAGCACCCACAGCAACCCGACCACGACCAGCAGCACGGCGATGATGCCGAGCGACTCGATCGACAGCGACACCCCGCCGATGGAGGCGACCCCGCCCGGGAACAGCCGCGGGAAGTCCCGCAGGTCGAAGCCCCAGATCCAGCCGGCCGCCGCGTTGACCACGATGAAGAGGCCGAGCGTGACGATGACGAGGTTGAGCGGGTTGCCGCCCTCGACCGGCCGGATCAGCACCCGCTCGACCAGCATCCCGCCCAGGAACGCCAGCACCAGCGCGCCGGCCAGCGCCACCCCGATCGGCAGCCCGGCGTCGGCCAGCGCCCAGGCCAGGAACGTCGCGAACATCGCCATCTCGCCCTGGGCGAAGTTCACCACCCCGGTGGAGCGGAAGATCAGCACCAGGGCCAGCGCGAGGGCGGCATAGACCGAGCCGTCGGCGATGCCGTCGACCACCACCTGCAGGAACCGTTCCATCTCAGCTCCCCAGGTAGGCGCGGCGGACCGAGTCCTCGGACCGGATCTCGGCGGCCGGCCCGGACAGCACGGTCCGGCCCGCCTCCAGCACGTACGCGGTGTCGGCCAGCTCCAGGGCCAGGGCCGCGTTCTGCTCGACCAGCAGCATCCCGGTGCCCTGCTCGTCGCGGATCCGGCGCAGCACCGCGAACACCTCGCGCACCACCATCGGGGCCAGCCCCAGCGACGGCTCGTCCAGCAGCAGCAGGGCCGGCCGGGACAGCAGGGCCCGGGCCACCGCCAGCATCTGCTGCTCACCGCCGGACAGGCTGCCGGCAGGCTGGTCGCGCCGCTCGGCCAGCCGCGGGAACGTCCCGTACCAGAACGCGAGGTCCTCGGTCACGCCGTCCTTGCGCCCGTACGCGCCCAGGCGCAGGTTCTCGGCCACGGTCAGGCCGGCGAACGTGCCCCGGCCCTCGGGCACGTGCGCGATCCCGAGCCGGGCGATCCGCTCCGTGGCCAGCCCGGTGAGGTCCCGGCCCCGGAACGCGACCCGGCCGCCGGTGCGAACCATCCCGCAGACCGCGCGCAGCGTGGTCGTCTTGCCCGCCCCGTTGGGGCCGAGCAGCGCGACGACCTGGCCCTCGGGCACGGTCAGGTCGACCCCGTGCAGCGCCCGCACCTGCCCGTACGCGGCGGTGAGGCCGGCGATGTCGAGCAGCGGCGCGCCGGTGGCGGTCATGCCGGTGGCTCCGGCCGCGGGCGGGTCACGCCGGGGTCCCGAGGTAGGCCGCGAGCACGGCCGGGTCCTCCTGGACGGCGGCCGGCGGGCCGGTCGCCACGACCTTGCCGAAGTCGAGCACCACGACCGTGTCCGACAGCCGCATGACCATGCCCATGTGGTGCTCGACCAGCAGCACGGTGGTGCCGGCCCGGACCTCCTCGATCAGCCCGGCCAGCTCGTCGACCTCGCCGTGGGACAGCCCGCTGGCCGGCTCGTCCAGCATCAGCAGCCGCGGCTCGGCCGCCAGCGCCCGGGCCAGCTCGACCCGCTTCAGCGTCCCGTACGGGAGGCCGACGGCCGGGTGCGCGGCGATTCCGGCCA
>DATINN010000221.1:0-12165 GCA_035474175.1 Mycobacteriales bacterium
GGTAAGCGCTTCTTTCGCAAAGGTATACTGGCGCTCGCTATCCTTTTCTTGTATTTCACCGGAACATGCCTTGCACCGGCGGGTCGCGCCGCATCGTCTCCTCGATCGCGGCGTCGATCCGCTCGTCGTCCGGCAGCCTCCGGATCGGGCCGTCGGCGAGCAGGGCGAGCAGCGTGTTGCCGATGAGGTTGGACGTGGTCTCGTGCCCGGCGAAGATCAGGTTGATCAGCAGCGAGATCAGCTCCAGGTCGGTCAGCGTGCTGGCCACCAGCTCCGAGGTGAGGTCGTCGCGCGGGTCGGCCCGGCGCCCGGCCAGGAACGCGGCCAGGTAGCGCTCGAACGCGACCGACTCCCGGGCCAGCTCGACCTGCCGCTCCGGATCCGTCCCGTACGAGGTCAGGGCGGTGAGCGAGTCGATCCAGGCCCGGATCCGCAGGGCGTCGCCGGCCGGCAGGCCGAGCCGCTCGCAGATCCCGCTCAGCGGCAGCGGCCAGGCCAGCTGCCCGATCAGGTCGGCCCGGCCCTCCGCGGCGACCCGGTCGACCAGCCCGGTCGCCAGCCGCTGCACCGTCGGGGTCAGCTCGCGGACCCGGCGCGGGCTGAACGCGCTGTTGACCAGGGCCCGGACCGCGGTGTGCTCCGGCGGATCCTGGTTGAGCAGCACGTGCACCTCCGGGAAGCCGGTCTCCAGCACCGCGGCGACCTCGGGCGGCGGCCACTGCGGGCTGCGGATGTTGAAGTCGGAGGAGAACCGCTCGTGGTCGGCCAGCACGACCCGCACGTCCTCGTACCGGCCGACGATCCACATCCCGAGCGCGTCGTCGAGGAACGGCCCGCCGTCCCGGATCCGGTCGTACAGCGGGTACGGGTCAGCGACCGCGTCGGGGGCGAACCGGTCGAAGGAGAGGGTCGACTGCTCGGGCACGAAGAATGCTCCTGCCTGTGGCCGTTAGTCTGGATTCGACCAAACAACCCTAGGCAGGTCTGCCTCACGCCGACTCCGCCAAACGCCGCAAAGATGACCAGCCCGGCACTCTCACAGCGGCGGGCGGTGGTAGACGGTCGTCCAGGCGTCGTCCCGGCTGACCGTGCGGGTGAAGAGCGAGTGCACCGATCCCGCCGGGATCTCGCCGAGGCCGGTCCGGGCCCGGACGCGACGGCCGATCTCGGCCTCGCCGACCAGGGCCGGCGGGAACGCGGCGGCGACGGTCAGCTCCCGGACCGTGCCGTCGGCCGGGTCCAGCCGCAGCGCGATCCCGGCCCGGCTGCGCCGCGCCAGCGACTCCCGCAGCACGCCGGGCAGCTCCGGCCGCAGCGGCTCCAGGTCCGGCGGCAGCCCGGCCCGGTCCAGCAGGTCCCGGACCAGCGCCGGCCGCCAGCCGGACAGCTCCCAGTACGCCTTGGCCGCGATCCGGCCGTCCGGGCCCAGCCCGAAGCCGACCTCGTGCGCGAAGCCGGCCGCGTCGAGCCGGTCGAAGATGGCGGCGGTCGCCTCCGGGACCGGGATGCCGGCGCGCTCCAGCACGGTGTCGAGGCGCCGGCGGGCGGCACCGAGCTCCGCGTTGAGCAGGTTGAGGTAGACCTTGGCCAGCGGGGGATCGCCCGGCCGCTGGTCGATGCCGCCCCAGACCCGGAACCGGCACGAGTCCGGCACGTCCAGCGCCGGGTCGGCGGCGACGGCGACGCCGGGGGCGACCCGCGCCCAGGCCGCATCGAGCCCGAGCGCGACCGCGGTACGCCGGATCGCGCCCACGGCGCTCGCCGCCCGCGGTCCGCTCGGCAGCAGCGGGTCGCCGACCTCGCAGGCGTACCGCAGGGCCGGTCTCCCCGCCGCGGTGGACAGCTCCAGCGGCACGCCGCCGCTCAGCGCCGACAGCTGCGCCGAGGGCCAGGGCACCAGCTCGGCGAACGCCTCCCGGGTCAGCTCGCGGAACACCTCGACGGCGCCGTCGACCCCGGCCGCCCGCCCGGCCGCCGCGATCACCCCGTCCGCCGCCCGCCCCACGGCACTCCGCCCCCCACCCCCGGCCCGCGCCCGCACGCTAGCGCCGTCCGGCCGCGCCGCCGGACCAGGACGGGCGGGGCGGCCCCCGGTCGGGTCCCGCCGGTCCGGCGGGGCCGCGGTCGAGTCGTGCCGGTCCGGCCCCGCCCGCATGCTCGCGCCATCCGGCCGCGCCGTGGGACCAGGACGGACGGGGCGGCCCCCGGTCGGGTCCCGCCGGTCCGACGGGGCCTCGGTCGAGCCGTGCCCGTCCGGCGGGGTGGGGTGGGGCAGGCGGGCCAGGGCGAGGACCGCCGAGGCTGTGGTGAGCAGGCGGCGGTCGTCGCCGGCGGCGACGGTGGGACCGCCGTCCGGGCCGGGGACCACGAGGAACGGGCCGGTCGGCCAGCCGCCGTCCGCCTGCTGGGCCGCGAGCAGCTCCGCGACCGGCGCCGGGACGTCCAGCGCGAGCGCGAGGATCACCGACCACGCCAGCTCGAACGCCGTCTGCGGCGCCGGCAACACCGGCGCCTCCGCCGGCACCGGCACGTCGGCCGCCTTCGGCACATCGGCCGGCACCGGCACGTCGGCCGGCACGGGCTGGTCCGCGAGCAACGGCGGGTCCGCGCGCACCGGCCGGCCGGCGAGGGCCCACACGTCGCGCACGATCGCGGTCGGGTAGATCGGCGAGGACCACCAGTACGCCGGCCACACGGGTGCCGACGACCCGAGGTCGGCCTCCCACTCCGCGGCCAGGTCCACAGTGGACAGTCGCCCGGCCGCGTGCCGGGCCCGCAGCGCCGCCGCGGCCACGTCCGGCAGCGCCGCGCCCCACCCGCCGGCCCGCTGGTACGTCCGCGTCCCGGCCCCCGGCACCCGGTGCCGCTCCAGCAGCTCCAGCGCCGCGTCCGGCACCGGCCGCCCGGCCGCGGCCAGCAGCGTGCACACCCACGCCGTCGAGTCGGCGTCCGGCGGCACGCTCCCGTTGAACCCCCACCCACCCCGCCGTCCCAGCACCCGCAGGCACCAGTCCGCCGCCCGCCCCACGGCGACCCGATCCCCCGCGGCGCCGGACGCGGCGCCGGACGCGGCGCCGGATGCCGCGCCGGACGCGGCGCCGGACGCGGTACCGAACGCGGTACCGGACGCGGCGCCGGACGCGGTACCGGACGCGGTACCGGACGCCGCGCCGGACGCCGCCGCGAGCGCGGTGCCGACGAAGCCCGTCACCCACGCGTCGGAAGCACCCACCGCCAGCCGCACGTCCGTCCAGGACCCGTCCGCCCCCTGCAGGTCGAGGAGGTAGGAGATCCCGGCGGACAGCGCCTGCTCAGTCCCCGGTGGGATCGTTGGGGTAGACGGTGAAGGAGCTGCCCTCACCCTGCTGCGCCTCCCCCCACTGCCCGGCGTGGTCCTCGTACAGGTTGCGGACCATGTAGGAGAACGCGGAGACCGACCCGCCGGACGCGGCCAGCTCGGCCAGCGTCCGCTGCATGGTCAGCGCGACCGCGGCGTTGCCCCGGGTGAGGTGGGCGGTCTCGGTCCGCCCGTCGGCCCGCGTCACCCGCACGTCGATCGCGACCACGGAGGCGAACCGGGCCGGCCCGGGCGTGGCCACCAGCGGCGGGCAGTCCAGGTCGAGCTTCCAGCTCACCGTCCCGGTCGGCGCCACCTCGTAGATCCGGTCCAGCGCCGCCTTCGGGTCCAGCTCCAGCCGTACGTCGGTGAGCTGGGCCAGCACCGCGTTCCAGAGCCGGGCCCCGTCGGCGTCCACCGGCGCGAGCGGGATCTGCGCGCTGGCCCCGGCCGGCAGCGCCAGCGGGAACGTCCCGGTGGACCGGGCCCGGAACACCTCCAGCGGCAGCACCGAGTTCGCGTCGAACTGCAGCAGCCGCGGCTCGCACCCGCCGACGGACGCGGCCGCGCCGGACTTGTTGGTCACCGTCACCGCGGTCGGCGACAGCGCGTCCGCCGGCACCGAGACGTCCAGCGGCAGCGCCGCCGGCAGTCCCAGCGACAGCCGCACCGGCACCTGGCGCACGATCGGCTGCGCCGTCCCGTCCGCCCCGGTCGCGTGCCCGAGGGTCACCGACACCGTCCCGGTCACGCCGATCGGCCCGGTCAGCAGCTGGCTGAGGAAGTTGAAGAACTCGACGGTGAGGTCGAGCGTGACCTCGGTCGTGCTCTCCAGGGTGATCTGCGTGCTCGCCCCGGCCAGCGCCCGGATCTCGTCCGGGAACGCGCCGGTGAACGTCAGCGTCGCGCTCTCGTAGCCGCCGGACACGATGTCGGGCGCCGTCCCGAGCAGGTCGCCGATCTCGACCAGCGCGGCCGGGTCGTGCCAGGGCCGCAGCTGCATGACCACGCGGACCTTCGGCTCGCCGGCGTCGTCGCGGTAGAGCGTCGGCAGCACGTGCGGCACGCCGAGGTCGGCGTTGAAGGCCAGCCGCACCTGGTCCGGCAGGCGGTAGACGGTGTTGGGGAACTCGGCCTTGCGCAGCCAGCCGTTCGGCCCGCTGGTCCACTCCTCCTCCAGCGCCTCGCCCTTGATCGCCCGGTAGATCGCCGTGTTCGCGTCCAGCGCCTCGTCGAACGCGAACGGCACGGTCCGCGTGTAGGACACCCGGTGGAAGTCCTGCCGCGACTCCAGCTGCCGGTTCTCGTTCACGATGACCGCGACCTGGTCCGGGTCCAGCCGCCCGATCCGGTGGTCCCGGATGAGCACCCCGCGGTCGCCCAGCGCCCGCAGCCCGACCAGCCCGGACAGGGCCGTGCCAGTGCTGGCGCCCTCCGGAGCCGCCGCCAGCCGCGGGATCGCCGCGAACGGCTCGACCGTCCGCGGGAACCCCGGCTTGTTCGGCCACGGCCGCGGCCGCGGGTCGTCCGGATCCGGCCGGGGCCGCGGCCGCGGGTGCGGCTGGGGCTGGGGCTGGGGATCGGGCTGCGGCTGCGGCTGCGGCTGCGGGTCCGGCTGCACCACGACCGAGTCGATCCAGTATCCGTAGCTCATCCCGACCAGCAGCCGCGCGTCCGACCCGCGGGTGCTCAGCGCGTGGTAGAGCGACTGCACCTCGTCCCGGCCGAGCACGTCGCCGACGGTGACGACGAAGTGCGGCCGGGCGGCCGGGTCCGCGGACGGCCCGATGGTCGGGTCGGAGAACGCCCGGGCCTTGGCCACCCCGCCCTCGGTCCACTGCAGCGTGACCGAGTCGACCGTGACCGCGAACGGGCTCGCGTCCGGACCGGCCGCGCTGGTCTCCTCCAGCTGGAACTCCAGCCGCACCACCCCGTCGGCGTCCTTGAGGAACCACACGTCCGGCCCGATCGAGGAGGACCGGTCGGACACCCGCAGGTCGGGGCGATACCAGGAGCGGCCGTCGACGGCCACGGCCACCGGCACGTCCCGGTCCGCGCCGGCGCTGTCGGCGAAGTGCGGCGCCGCGCCGTCCCCGGCCTGGACCAGGATCGTGGACAGCCGGCCCAGGTTCATCCCGACGGCGAGCGCGCGCGGCGCCCGGGCCACACCGGGGACGGCGGAGACGGCGATCATCCCGTCAGTCGGCACTGTCATCACCCCACGAACACCACGGGGTCCTTGGTGGACACCCAGCCGGTATCGGAACTGTCCTTCCGGTCGACCCCGACCAGCCGCACCCGGTAGTCGAAGCCGTCCTCGGCCGGGTCCTGCAGCAGGATCAGCCACTCCGGGTCGGTCGTGTCACCCGGGTGCAGCACGAACTCCTTGCTCTGGTGGAGCCGGCTGGTCGTGTCGTCGTGCCGCAGCGAGACGACCGCGACCTGATACTTGGTCCAGTCGACGGTGTTGACGACCTGGACGTTGAGCGGCGCGACCCCGCCGGTGCCGACGAACACCGACCCGCCCAGCCGGGCCGTCGCCGGCGGCAGGTCGACCCGGGTGCCGTCCGTACGCAGCACCGAGGCGACGTAGCTGAACTCCCGCTGCTCCGGGTCGCGCAGCTGCAGCAGCCAGTCCGCGCTCGCGCCGGCCTTGGCCAGCTCGGTGTGGAAGTCCTGGCGGAAGTCGTGCGGCCCGTCCTCGTAGTGCGCGTCCACGATGATCTGGGCCAGCTGGCTGAAGTCGCCCGCGGCCACGAAGTGCGTGGTGACCGAGAACTGGAACGGGTTGGTGACGGTCAGCGTCGCCGCCGTCGAGGTCTGCTCGGGCAGCGCCATCCGCTGCCCGCCGGCCAGGTTGTGCGTCACCGTGTAGAAGTACGGCGTGGTCTCCGCATCCTTCCCGGTGTACGTGAAGTACGACGCGGTCGGCTGCTCCCGGGTCAGCGTGAACGTCTGGGTCGCGTCGGAGCCGGTCGCCGTCGGGCAGCGCACCGCGACGTCGACGAACTCGACCGCCGGCGGCAGCGACCCCAGCAGCAGGTCGACCTTCACGAACCCCAGCCGGGCGTAGGAGATGATCAGCTGCCGTTCCTGGGTGTCGAGCATCCCGGTGGCCGGCACCCGGATCCGCTTGCCGGTGTCCTTGTAGACCAGCTCGCTCCAGTAGGAGTAGGTGTCCTTGGGCGCGCCGTCGGCCGACTTGGCCATGATCTGCCGCCACCGGCCGGGCGTGTCCGCGGACCGGAACGTCAGCTCCTTGGCCGCCTTCACCCGCGGGTGGCTGCCGGGCCGGGCCGGGTCGTCGCGGGTCTCGTCCTCGGCGTCGTAGGACAGGAAGACCTTCAGCGCGTAGATCGGGTCGGCGGCGAAGTCGACGTTGGCGTTGACGGTGACGTCCAGCTCCGGGAAGGCCAGCTGGGACAGGTCGATCCAGACCGTGTTGGCGGCGACGTCGGCCGCGGTCAGCTCCTGGCCCAGGATCCCGGACGGGTTGATCCCCTGCGCGATCACCGAGCTCTGCTCGAACGTGATGTCCACGGTGCCGGTGCTGTTGTGGCTGAAGCCGGACGCCTTCTCCGCGTCCGAGGGCGCCCACTTGTCGGCGAAGAAGCTCGGCAGCACGGTGTCCTTGAGCACCGCGAACGCCAGCTCGGTCAGCTTCGTCGTCACGTCGGAGCCGGCGTCGGCGCGGAAGTCGCCGTCCTCGACGGTCATCTTCAGGCTCTGGAACGTCCGGTCCCAGCTGTCCGTCGTGTCGATCGTGGTCCGGATCTCCTGCAGCGTGCGGATGTCGTAGAACCAGTAGTGGGTGTCCGTCCGGGCCCAGCTCACGTACGAGTAGTGCCGCTTGATCTCCTCGTAGAAGGCGGCGCGGTCGCCGGTGATGCGGATCCGGATGGACGGGATCCGGGCGGCGTAGTGCAGCCGGTAGTTGACCAGCGCCGGTGCCTTGCCCTGCAGCAGGCTCTGCCGCAGGAACTCGGCGCCCTCCTGGTCGAGCTGCTGGGCGAAGACCGCGACGTTGGTGCCGACCAGGGACGGCTCCTTGGAGCCGGCCGAGAACGGGGACATCGCCGTCGGCACGGTGACCAGCTCGACCCCGCCTTCCGTCCACAGTGGAGGGTAGGCGAGCTCGGGCTCGGCCGTGGTCAGCGGCCGGCCCAGGAACGGTCGCTGCCGGGCCAGCTCGTCGGCCAGCTTCGCCCGCAGGTACGCCAGGATCTTCTGCTGGTCGGCCGCGCTGACCGAGACCTGGGTGGACAGCGCCAGGTAGCCGCGCTCGACCTCGCGGTCGTCCTCGGCCAGCCGGTCGACGTCGCGGGCGTAGAGCATGAAGGTGAACAGCGGCGCGCCGGCGCTGTCCCGGACCAGCGTCGCCTTGTCGGTGAGCAGGTAGAAGCGGTGGGTCAGCTCGTCGTCCCGGTGCAGGACGACCTGCTCCACCCCGGGCACGACGATCGGGTCGTACAGGCTCAGCATGGGATTCTCCTCAGCTTCCGGTGCCGGCGGCGGACATCGCCAGCGAGGCCAGCCCGGAGCCCCAGGCGTTGCGCGAGTCCGTGTCCCACACCTCGTCGACCATCGTCTGCTCGTACGAGCTGAGCTTCGGGTCGCCGGGGAACGGCAGCGGGATCCGGGAGACCGGTCGCGGCGTGCCCGGGTTGTGGTAGGGCAGGGCGAACCAGCGGGCGAGGTCGTCGGCCGCGGGCATCACGGTCGGACCGCCGAGGTGGGCGTTGAACAGCGCCCGGCGGTAGTTGGGCACGCCCGAGCCGGCCTCGTCCATGAAGCTCATCGCGTGCTCGAAGTCGGTGTAGAGGCTGCGCCGCATGAAGTTGGCCGAGCCGATCAGGGCCCAGACGTCGTCGACGACGGTCGACTTCGTGTGCACCACCTTCGCCCCCTCGATCTGGAAGAACCCGATCCGCTTGTCGCTGTCGGCCTTGCTGATCTTGTCCAGCAGGCGGGTGTTGACCAGGCGGCGGGTCAGCCGCATCAGCCCGTCCGGGTTGGGGTCGTCCGGGTCCTGCGCGCCGGTGAGCAGGACCACCTTGAGGGCGGGCTTGCGCCGCAGCGCGTCGTTGAGCCAGCCGAAGATCTCCTCCGAGCAGAACGACTGGTCCTCGATGTAGACGTAGTTATCGGCCGCGGAGATCGCCTTCTGCCACAGCCGCTTGATCTCGAACAGCCCGTCGGGCGCGAAGGAGACGGTCGAGTTCTTGGGCAGGCTGTGACCGGTGATGCTGCCGCCGATGCTGGCCAGCGTGGAGAAGTTCATCCGCGGCACCGTCCGTCCACTTTGGAGGTGCTTGGTGCCGGCCAGCAGGCCGGGGACCTGCCGGGCCCCCAGCCCGGGGCTGCCGGGCGCGCGCGAGGTCACGCTGGTCGAGCCGGCCTTGACCGTGACCTGCGTCCGGCGGATGTTCTCGTTCCACAGGTCGCGGTACCAGTCGTACATGCCCTGGGTGGCCTGGCCGCGGACCTCGATCGCGACGTCGTGCCAGGTCGGCACGAGCCGGCTGGTGTGCGCGTCGATGCCGCCGGTGAAGCCGATGTCGCCGGACGGCCCGCCGACGATCGCGAACTTCGTGTGCACGGCGCCGGCCGGATGCGAGATGACGTTGAGCAGCGCCTTGTCCACCAGGGTGGGCTCGGCCAGCCGCAGGGCCTGGACGAACTGCATCGTCGGCTCGTTGACGGTCCGGTCGATGCCGAGGCTGGTCTTGCCGCTGGTGACGGCCGGGTTGCTCAGCACCTCCGGCGCCATCACCCAGCCCAGCACCCGCACGTCGACCCCGGCCTTCGACTTCGCGGCAAGCAGGTCGACCAGCTTGGTCCCGGGCACGATCTGGAAGTCGGTGTCGAACAGCCAGCCGGCCAGGTAGATGTAGGTGACGTCGGGCCGGTCGATGGCCGCCTTGAGGGCGGTGAAGTAGTCGGGACCGCCGATGTGCGGGATGGCCTCGCAGCCGGCGTACCGGATCAGGCCGGGGTCGCCGCTGCCGACGGAGCCGCCGCTGGGACCGACGAAGTAGCGGGCCCTCAGGTCGTCGAATGCGCTCACGGGTTCTCTCCTCTGCCGGCGGTGCGTCAGGCCTGCGGGATGCGCAGGATCAGCCGCGGGCGCTGGTCCTGGGTGGTCGGTCCGACGCTGCTGGTGCCGTCGGCGAGCAGCAGCGTGAGGGTCCAGCTGTAGGTGCGCTGGTCGCGGTGGACCAGCCGGTACTTCCAGTCCTGCGTCCAGCCGGCCGGGTCGTCGGTCAGCAGCAGCGAGGCGGTCTGGTCGAAGCGCGGGTCGCCGCCCGGGTCCGCGTACGCCAGGTCGAGGACCAGCCCGGAGCAGCCGAGCTGGCTCGGGGGCGGGCCGAGGTAGGTCACCGTGGTGGTGCCGACCCCCTCGGCCGGGATGCCGACCACCAGCGAGCTGGCCCCGGCCGCGGTCCAGTCGCCGTCCTCCATGCCGCCGTCCCGGTAGAGCCGTCGCTGCTTGTACCGCAGCACCGGCGCGACGGTGCGGTCCGGCAGCCGGACGGCGAAGGCCTGCCGGGCCCCGGCCGTGCCGAGGTCGGTGCTGCGGGCGTCCACGACCGTGCCCCGCTGGCTCACCTGGGTGTCGACCACGACGGTCGTCAGCTCGCCGAGCGGGTCGAGCATGAGCAGGTCGCCGGTGAGGAAACCGCCGCGCGGCACCGACAGCACGCAGGTGCTGCTCGGCTGGCCCGAGGCCGGGTCGGGCACGGTCAGCACCGGCAGCGTCTCGCTGGCGCCGTCGGCGTAGAACACCGTGGGCACGACCTCGACGCGGTCGCCGGCGTCGACCAGCCGCACCGGCAGCCCCTGCGCCCGGGCGTCGGCCCGCAGGTGCAGCAGCTGGGAGTCGTCCACGCCCTGGTCCGGCCGGCGGTAGCGGACCACCGCCTGGATCTCGCTGACCTCGGCCCCGACGTTGGGCGCGAGCTCGACCGACAGCGGCAGCACGGGCGAGAGCGAGCCCGGGTGCACGGCCAGGCTGCGGGCCTCGGTCGTCGTCCACGGCCCCTCGATCCGCGGCGTCCGCGCCCCGATCCCGAAGCCGGTGGTGTAGTCGACGGTCAGCTTGTAGTCGTAGGTCTGGGTGCCGGCGTCGTCGGCGAAGAACGTCACGTCCAGCTTGTCGGCCGGGCTGCGGAGGATGACCTGCGCGGTGTCCTTGGGCGCGGTCGTGCCGGGCCGCCGGCCGTACCGGAGCTGGACGGTGACCTGCTCGATGCCGTCGCGGGCGAAGTCGATGTCGGCCGCGTTCACGTTGACGTCGATGCGCTGGAAGAACGCGCCCAGGTCGACCTCGTGCACCCGGGCCGCCAGCTCCTCGCGCGCGGACAGGAACTGGATGAAGCTCTGCGGCGCGACCGTCTGCTTCTGCGCCGTCACCTGGCTCAGGTTGTACGTGACCGTGCGCTGCTCCTCCTGGGTGATGTTGCGCAGCGTGTACGCGGCCTGCGGCCGGCCCAGCTTGTTCCACAGGTCGGTGGCGGAGGCGGAGGTGCCGCCGGTGCCGCCCGTCCCCTGGCCGCCGGTGCCGGCAGTGCCGCCGGTGCCGGTGCCGGTGCCGGTGCCGCCGGCCTGGCCGCCCGACCCGCCCGCGCTCTGGCCCGGGATCGACCCGGCCATGGCCTGGCCCTGACCGACGGCGACGCCCGCGGACGGCCCCTGGGCCAGCGCGCTCATCAGCTGCTCGGTCTGCGGGGACTGCGTGCCGGTGGCGGGCGTGCCGACCGAGCCGGTCGGGTCGGTCGCGGTCACGACCGGGTCGGTGTTGCGGGGCTGCCC
Source organism: Mycobacteriales bacterium (assembly GCA_035474175.1). Classification (GTDB taxonomy): domain Bacteria; phylum Actinomycetota; class Actinomycetes; order Mycobacteriales; family CADCTP01; genus CADCTP01. Next base: position 11,150 of record DATINN010000221.1, read on the forward strand.
GGGCGAGAGCGCCGGCTGGAACAGCGCCCCGGTCGCGAGGTCGCGGACGATCTGGTCGATGTGCGACTGCCGGGCCTGCACCGCCTCCGGGGTGGACAGCTCCAGCGTCCGGCTGACCTCCTTGATCCGGATGTGCTGCTCCCGCTTGAGGTTCTCCACCACGTTGTCGACCTCGGCCTTGAAGAACAGCGTGCCGAGGGTGAACAGGCTCCGGACGTACTCGTAGCTGGACTTGAAGTCGATCTCGATCTCCAGGTCGTACGCGGCCAGCAGCCCGGCGTACTCCATGTCGTAGATCGCGCCGACCATCCGCGCGGTCGGCGCCGACTCCAGGGCGCCGAGCATGAAGGCGGCCCCGTCCTCGGTCAGCGACAGCGAGAAGATGGCCCGGTTCAGCTCGTCCATCGAGGACGAGGACGCGCCCAGGACGTCTTCCACGAAGCGGGGTCCGTGCGCCACCAGCGGTGAGCCGTCCGCGGTCGTCTCCGCCGCGCCGGTGGCCGTCAGGGCCTTGCTGTCCTCCCCGAGCGCGACGATCCGCACCGTGCTCTTGCTGAACGGGACGGCCGCCAGCGTGATGTCGTCCCGCCCGGTCTGCTCCTTGAGCTTGGCCACGATGCGGTCGGCCAGCGCGCCGATGCCGACGTCGACGGTCATGGTGAGGAACCCGCCCGTCTCGACCTGGCCGGCGGTGCCGCCGCGGCTGAAGGTGAACAGGTCGAACATCGGGCCGGCGCCGTCCCGGGAGATGTGCGGCTGGGCCGGCAGGTGCAGGTAGTGGCCGGAGCGGTCGGCGTCCTGGAAGACCGTGATGCCGAGGATCTCTTGCCTGGTCTCGAGGTCGAGCATGTGCGGTCCCTCCGTGGGCGCGGATCAGAGAGTGCGGGTGGAGAGCACGAGCAGGGTGGAGGTGGCGGCCTTCCAGGCCGACTCGGTGGTGGTGCCGTCGGCGTGGAACGCCGTGGTCCGGTAGCGGTAGCGCAGCGGCGCGCCCGGCGGGTAGGTCAGGGTCGCGG
>DATINN010000222.1:0-3887 GCA_035474175.1 Mycobacteriales bacterium
GCCCGGCTGGCCGGCATCTCGGTCGACCGGGTCCGGGTCGCCGTCTTCGCCATCAACGGCCTGCTGGTCGGGCTGGCCGCGGTGATCTTCGTCGGCCGCATCCAGTCCGGCTCGCCGCTGATCGGCGTCGGGATCGAGCTGGAGGTGATCGCGGCCGTGCTGCTGGGCGGCACCTCCTTCCTGGGCGGGCAGAGCTCGCTGGCCGGCACCACGCTCGGCGTGCTGTTCATCGCCGTCCTGCAGAACGGCCTCAACCTCGTCGGCGTGCAGGCGCTGTGGCGCGGCGTCGTCACCGGCGTCGTGCTCATCCTGGCCGTCTGGGTCGACCGGCTGCGCCGGCGCGGGGCGACATGACCCGGGTCGCGATGCGCGGGATCGTCAAGCGCTTCGGCGGGGTGGCCGCGCTGCGCGGGGTCGACCTCGACGTCCGGCCGGGCGAGATCGTCGCGCTGGTCGGCGAGAACGGCTCCGGCAAGTCCACCCTGATGCGGGTGCTGGCCGGCGCCGAGCGGCAGGATGCCGGGACCGTGACCGTCGACGGGGGCGAGCTGCCGCCCGGGGACGTGCGGGCCCGGCTGCGGGCCGGGGTCGGCGTGGTCTTCCAGGAGGCCAACGTCTGCCCGGAGCTGGACGTGGCCGAGAACCTCTACCTGGGCGCGCTGCCGACCAGCGGCGGGCTGGTCCGCTGGGACCGGGCCCGGGCCGCCGCCGACGAGGTGCTGACCGGGTCCGGGGTGCCGCTGCGGGCCCGGACCAAGGTGCGCACGCTGTCCCAGGACGACCGGCACCTCACCGACGTGGCCCGGCTGCTGGCCCGCGACACCCGGGTGCTGGTGCTGGACGAGACGACCGCCTCGCTCACCGAGGACTACGTCGCCCGGCTCTTCGAGGTCGTCCGCCGGGTGCGGGACCAGGGCACCTCCACCGTGTTCATCAGCCACCGGCTGGACGAGGTCTTCGCCCTGTGCGACCGGGTGGTGGTGCTGCGCGACGGCGAGCTGGTCTCCGACCGGGCCACCGCAGACACCACCGAGGGCCAGGTGATCCGGGACATGGTCGGGCGGACGCTGGCCGGCCGGGTGCTGCGCCGCGCGGTGCGGCCCGGGCCGGTGCGGCTGGCGCTGCGCGGCGTCGTCTCCGGCCGGGTCGGCCAGCCGCTGGACCTGGACCTGCGGGCGGGCGAGATCGTCGGCATCGGCGGCCTGGTCGGCAGCGGCCGCTCCACCGTCCTGGAGGCCGTGTACGGGCTGCGCCCGCGGGAGGGCACCGTCGAGGTCGGCGGCCGGCCGCTGAAGCCGGCCTCCCCCAAGGCCTCGGTCGCGGCCGGGCTCGGCTACGTCCCGGAGGACCGCCGCGCGCACGGCCTGGCCATGGACATGTCCGTACGGGCCAACGCCACCGTGGTCGCGGCCGGGCGCGGCCGCTGGGGCAGCCTGACCTCCCGGCGGGCCGACGCCGACATCCTGGCCGCGCTGCGCGGCCGGCTGGCCCTGAAGGCCGCCGACGTGGACGCGCCGGTCCGGACGCTGTCCGGCGGCAACCAGCAGAAGATCGTGCTGGGACGGTGGCTGGCCGGCGGGACCGCGGGCGCCCCGGTGCTGCTGCTGGACGAGCCGACCCGCGGCATCGACGTCGGCACCAAGGCCCTGATCTACGAGATCGTGCAGGCGCTGACCGAGGAAGGCACCGCCGTGCTGCTGGTGTCCTCCGAGCTGGAGGAGCTGCTCGGGCTGGCCGACCGGGTGCTGGTGCTGCGGGAGGGCCGGCAGCGGGGCTGGTTCCCGCACGGCACCCCGGCCGAGGAGGTCGCCACCGCGATGGCCGGGAGCGAGCCGTGACGGCCGGGAGCCGGGCCCCGACGGGCCGGAGCCGGGCCCCGACGGCCGGGAGCCGGCCGTGATCTGGGCCGAGACGCCGTCGCCGGCGCTGGTGTTCGGGCCGCACGAGGTCGGGCTGGTGCCGGTGGGCGCCACCGAGCAGCACGGCCCGCACCTGCCGGCCGGCACCGACACCATCGTCGCCACCGCCGTGTGCACCGAGGTGGCCGCGGCGACCGGCGCGGTCGTGCTGCCGGCCATCCCGGTCGGCTGCAGCTTCGGGCACGGCCGGGAGATCCCCGGCACCCTGTCGCTGACCCCGGCGCTGCTGGCCGCCCTGGTCGGGCAGTACGCGGACTGGGCCGCGTCCTCGGGCCTGCGCCGGCTGCTGTTCGTCAACGGGCACATGGGCAACTCGGCCGCGCTCGGGGCCGGCACCGACCACCTCCGGCTGGAACGCCCGGACCTCAAGGCCAACTGGGTCGAGTGGTGGCTGCTGACCGACCGGCTGCGGGCGGCCATGCTGCACGAGGGCGCCGACGTGCACGGCAACCGGGCCGAGACCGCGATGATGCTGCACGTCGCGCCGGAGCTGGTCGACCTGGCCGCGGCCGCCGGGGCCGACGACGAGGACCGCACCGGCGACCTGGTGTTCCGCTACACGGCCTCGGCGCTGTCCCGCAACGGCGTCACCGGCCGGCCGAGCGAGGCCACCGCCGCGCTCGGGGCCGAGCTGATGGCCGAGGCGGTGACGGCGCTCAGCGCCCTGGTCGAGCGCGGCCGCACCGAGGAGCCGCCGCTGTCCCGGCCGGTCTAGCAGGGTCTCGGCATGGTTGGGCGATTCGATCCTGGATCGGCACTGCGTAACGTGACCTCGAAGTAACACGAGCAGTTCTTGTCGAATAACGAATCGATCGGTAACTTTCACTGCGAGTTCGCACACTCTGACCGGAGGTCGGCATGCGACGTGTTCCCGGGGTGCTCGCCACGGCGGCGCTCCTCACGCTGGCCGCGGCCTGCGGCAGCTCCGACTCCGGCTCGGGCGGCGGTGACGGCGGCGGCGGGGGCGACTCCAGCAAGCCGATCATCATCGGCGCGGCCGTGGCCCAGTCCGGCGGCTTCGAGCTCTACGACGACGGCCAGACCGCCGGCATGAAGTACGCGATCGACAAGATCAACGCCGCCGGCGGGGTCAAGGGCCGCAAGTTCGAGCTGATCACCGCCGACCACAAGACCGACCCGGCCCAGGTCCAGACGGCCGCGCAGGACGTGCTGGACAAGGGCGCCGACGTGGTCGTCACCACCGTCGACTACGACTTCGGCGCCCCGGCCGCGCTGGCCGCCCGCCGGGCCCAGAAGGTGTCGATCAGCGGCGCCGGCGCCACCGAGTTCGGCCTCAAGGGGCTCGGCCCGCTGCACTTCAACGTCTACCAGGGCACCCCGACCGAGTCGGTCTCGATGGCCCAGCTGGCCTACGACACGCAGAAGCTGCGCAAGCCGTACCTGCTGGAGGACACCACCATCCAGTACTCGAAGTCGCTGTGCGACGAGTTCGAGAAGGCCTGGGACAAGGTCGCCGGGGCCGGCAGCATCGCCGGCAAGGACACCTTCAAGAACAGCGACCCGGCGATCGCCAGCCAGGTCAGCAAGATCAAGGCCAGCCAGGCCGACTTCGTGGTCCTCTGCTCCTACCCGCCGGGCGGGGCCAGCGCGATCCGGCAGCTGCGCACGGCCGGCGTGAACACGCCGATCTTCGGCGGGTCGGCCTTCGACGGCACGTTCTGGACCAAGGCCGTGCCGGACCTCAGCGACTTCTACCACCCGGCCATGACGTCCTCGGCCGGCGACGACCCCAACAAGGGCGTCAACGACCTGCTGGCCGCGGTGAAGTTCGCCGGGTCGGCCAGCTACGTGATGTTCGGCTACGAGATCATCGAGACGATCAAGCGCGGGGTGGAGATCGCCGGCACCGCCGACGGCCCGGCGCTGGCCAAGGCGATCGAGACGTTCAAGGACGAGCCGCTGCTGACCGGGCCGACCAGCTACTCCCCGACCTGCCACGCCCCGATC
>DATINN010000223.1:0-3175 GCA_035474175.1 Mycobacteriales bacterium
GGATGCCGAGACACTTTGTCCGCTTCTTCAAGCAAATCCATCCCTCCAGCTTGTTATCCCCGAAGCCAATCGCGCATAGGTGCCCACGAAGTACGCCGTGACGGTCACGACGACCACGGCCAGGAACACGAACGCCAGCACCGCGACCAGCTTGGCCACCAGCAGCCGGGTCCGCCCGGCCGGCCGGGCCAGCAGGTAGCGCAGCGTCCCGGCCTGGGCCTCGCCCGCGATCGAGTCGCCGGACACGATCGCCACCGACACCGGCAGGAACAGCGGCAGCACGATCGCCAGCGCCGCCGCCGGGAACAGCACCCCGTTGGACAGCACCGCCGACAGGAAGGCCGGCCCGGTCCCGGGCCGCGGCGCGATGTCGGTCAGCGCCAGCAGGAACGCCACCAGCGTCGGCAGCGCGTCGATGAGCGCGATCACCACCCAGGTCCGCGGCCGCCGCAGCAGCTTGACCAGCTCGACCCCGATCACGGCGACTCCTCGCTGCTGGCCGGCTCGGCGGCGGCTTCCGGTGCGGGATCGGCCGGCTCCGCCGCGTCCTCGGCCGGCCGGCGGCGGGCGAGCGGGGCCGGGCGGCGCCAGGCGGTGTCGTCGCTGTCGAGGATCTCGGGCCCGGACCCCGGATCGGAGGTGCGCCCCGGAGCGGGCGTGCGCGGTCCGGACAGCCCGACCGGGGCCGCGTGCCCGTCGACCCGGTCCGCGCTGCCCGTGGTCGCCGCCAGCACGACCTCCTCCAGGGTCCGCCGCTCCTCCGCCAGCTCGCTGATCCGGATCCCGTGCTTGACCAGCCGCGCGTTCAGCTCGGCCGGGTCGGCGGCCCGGATCACGAGCCGGTCCCCGTCCCGGGCGCTGATCTGGCCGTCCAGCAGCCCGGCGGCCCACTCCGGGTCCGGCGTCCGCACCACCACCGACCCGGTCGGCGCGCGCAGCGAGGCCAGCGAGTCCTGCAGCACCAGCCGGCCCCGGTCGACGACGCCGACCCGCCGGCACAGGTGCTCGACCTCGGCCAGCAGGTGGCTGGACAGGAAGATGGTGGTGCCGGTGGCGTTCAGCCCGAGCAGCAGGGCCCGGATCTCCTGGATGCCGCGCGGGTCGAGCCCGTTGGTGGGCTCGTCCAGGATGAGCAGCTCCGGCTGCCGGAGCAGGGCGGCGGCCAGGCCGAGGCGCTGCCGCATGCCCAGCGAGTACGCCTTGACCGGGCGGCGGCCGACCCCGGCCAGCCCGACCTGCTCCAGGGCCTCGTCGATGCGGGCCTTGCGGGTGCGCCGCGACCCGCCCGGCCCGGCCGCGTCCAGCAGGGACAGGTTCGCCCGCGCCCCCAGGTGCCCGTACGCGGCCGGCGCCTCGACCAGCGCCCCGACCCGGTGCAGCACGGACCGCGCCTGCTTCGGGATGGGCGCGCCCAGCACCTCGACGGTGCCGGAGGTCGGCAGCACCAGCCCGAGCAGCATCCGTACGGTCGTGGTCTTGCCCGAGCCGTTGGGCCCGAGGAACCCGTAGATGTCGCCCGGCCGGACGTCGAGGTCGATCCCGTCCACCGCGGTCACCGACCGGTAGCGCTTGGTCAGGCCGGCGGTCCGGATCGCCGTCACCGGGGCCGCTCCGCCGGGGGGTCGGCGGCGAGCTGGGCCGCCGCCCGGTCCAGGGTGGCGGCGGTGACCGTGCCGGTGAGCAGCCAGCTGCGCTGCCCGGGGTTGTCGGTGAGCAGGAGGGACAGCGGGCCGACGGCGAGCCGGATGCCGTCCGGGCTGCGGGTCGCGCCCGGGGTCCGCTCCAGCTGGTCGGCCAGGGGCCGGGAGATCCGCCCCGGCAGCGGTACGGCGACCAGCAGCGTGAGGCCGCTGCCGTACGAGCCGATGGAGCCGAGGCCGGTCACGCCCGGTCGGCCGGGGAGGCCGGCCAGCGCGGGCGGCGCGACCACCGGCGCGAACAGGTTGATCCGGGCGGCCAGGTCGGTGCTGGTGCCGCCGCGCAGCCGGCCCGGGTCGGCCGGGGTGAACAGGGTCGCGCCGGGTGGCGGGACCGCCGTGCTGACGTCGAGGAAGGCGGTCTCCAGCACGGGCCGGGCCGTACCCTTCCCGTACACCTCGACCCGCAGGGCCAGGCCGGTGCCCGCGTCCGCCCACACGTCGACGCGGTCGATGGTGGTGCCGGGGTCGGACGGGCGCAGCCGCAGCCCCGCGGCGTCGCGGCCGGCGACGCGGCGGGCCGGGATCCGGGTCACGTCGGCGGGCCGGGCCTCCGACAGCAGCCGGCGGGCCAGCGCGGCCGGCTCGACGTCGGGCACGCCGGGCAGCCGGACCGGCGGCTCGATGCCGACGGTGGCCGTGTTCTGCTCGTAGTCCCAGGTCCAGACGTCGCTGCCGTTGCGGTAGGTGCTGGCCTCGCCGGTGGTCTGCAGCGCGTCGACGCGCCAGTCCTCCGGCCCCCGCCAGAACGAGCGGATCCGGGTGCGGTCGCCGAAGAGGCTGGTCAGGGCGGTGAAGTCGGTGGTCAGGGGGAGGACCAGGCCGCCGACGGACTCGGCGTAGCCGGAGTGCCCGACCCCGCCCGAGGCCTGCACCCGGCGCAGCAGGTCGGTCGCGGAGACCTCGCTCGGCCGGGCCGGCAGGGCGCCGACGGCGAGCGGGAGCGAGACCAGCACGGCGACGCCCAGCGCCACGGCGGCCCAGCGCCAGGTCCCCCTCCACACATTTCCACCGTACGTTGGCGGGCTCTCGGGCGTTCAGCGGTCGAACACGCACCGCGATAGCGATCCGCCGCCCGGACGACGCGGCGCGACCCCGGGAACCCACTTCTCACGCTCTCCGACACGCTGAGTCACCAATTTCGTGGATTCGGCTGCGGATAGTGAACAATGCCTCGGGTGTCCACCCCGCCTCGCCGCCGTCCGACCGTGCCTCCGCTGTCCGAGCTGGACGCTCCGGGACGAGGGTTCGACCCGACCGCGCCGGTCCCGGACCGCCGGCCCGACCCGGCTCCGCCGGCCGGCCCCGGCGCGGGCCGGAGCGACCCGGCCGGGAGCGGTGGGGTCGGCAGCGGCCGGGTCGCGGCCGGGGCGGACGGGAGCGGGGTCGGCGCGGGGATGGCGGGGATGAGCGGGTCCGTGGGCCGGTCCGGTGGCGGCGCGGGCTCCGGCCCGCGGGCGCGCGGGGTGCAGTCGAAC
>DATINN010000224.1:0-2853 GCA_035474175.1 Mycobacteriales bacterium
CGGGGACCTGTTCGTCGGCGGCGCGATCAAGCCCGAGGTGATGATCTCCGACCGCTTCCCGCTGGCCGAGTATCCGAAGGCGATCGAGCAGTTCAAGAACGGGATCGGCCGCAAGATCCAGGTCAACTCCGGGTAGCGGCCTGCGGTCAGCCCCGGACGTGGGCGAGCGCGTCCGGGTGCTGGCTCAGGTAGTCGGCCAGGCCGGTCGCGGGGTGACCGGTGAACTGCTGGACGGTGTCGGTCACGGCGGCGATGTCGCCGTTGGCGATCGCCGTATACGTCGTGACCCAGGCCTCCACCTGCCAGTCCGGCGCGCCGTAGACCGCGCGGGACGCGTACGCCTCCTCGACGGTCTGGTCGACGAACGTGATCGGCTTGCCGGAGGCCGCGGACATCGTCGCCGCGACCTCGGCCAAGGTGAACGCCTCCGGGCCGGTGATGTCGTGGGTCTCGCCGTCGTGGCCGCCGTCGGCCAGCAGCCGGGCCACCACCGCGGCGATGTCCTCCCGGGTCACGAACGCGCCCCGCCCGTCGCCGGCCGGCCCCTCGATCGTGCCCCGCTCGGTGACCATGAGCGGCAGGAAGTCCAGGTAGAGGTTCATCCGCGGGAACGTCCAGGGCAGCCCGCTGGCCCGGACCCGCTCCTCGGTCGCCCAGTGGTCCCGGCCCAGCGTGAACGTCGAGTCGCGGGTCGCGCCGACGAACGAGAGGTAGGCGATCTTCCGCACGCCGGCGGCCACGGCCGCGTCGATCGCGGCGAAGTGCCGCTGCAGCCGGTCGGCGGACTCCTGGGCCGGGACCAGGAACAGCGTGTCGACCCCGTCCAGGGCCCGCCGCACGTCGTCGGCGTGGCCGTAGTCGGCGATCCGGCGCACCTCCGTGTCCGGCAGCTGCGGCGCCCGGGCCGGGTCGCGCACCACCAGCCGCTGGGCGACGCCCCGCTCGGCCAGCAGCTCCGCCACCCGGCGCCCGACCACCCCGGTCGCGCCGGTCACCGCGATCAACCCGTCAGCCATGCGCCGATCCTGCCACTGCTACCGCAGCGGGGAGCGGGCCGTCGGCGTGAGGCGCGCCGGAGCGCCTGCCGGGGCTGTTGGCCCTGCCGGGCCTGCCGGGGCTGTTGGCCCTGCCGGGCCTGCCGGGCCTCCCGGGCCAGCCGGACCCGGCGGCGGGGTCCGGGTCAGGCTGACGGTGACGTCGACGCCCTCGTGCACCGGCAGCGCCGGATAGGTGTTCTCGGCCTTCTCGGTGACGAAGGTCGCGAACGCGTCCGGCGTCGCGGCGAACGTCACGTAGACGATCCCGCCGGGCGGCTCCGCGCCGACCGGGGGCAGCGGCCCGGGGCTCAGCCCGGGACCGACCGGCCGGAGCAGGTGGACGTCGTCGGTGTCGACCATCGTCGGCCGGACCACCGGCCCGTACTCCTTCCAGACCGGCCCGGAGTAGAACGCGGTCAGCGAGTCCTTCCTGGACCCCATGTCCGGGAAGCCCCGCAGCCAGACGAAGTGGTCGGGCCGGTCGAGGTCGCGGAAGGTGCCCAGCACATACATCCCGGTGTCCTGCTGCGACTCCATCAGGTGCCGCTCGAAGACGTCGATCATCTCGTCCCGGCGGCCGGGCACGAGCGTGTAGCGGCGCAGCTCCACCACGGGCAGGTCCATGGGGCCTTCCTAGCTGAGGGGTACGACAGAACGGGCCCGAGTAACCTGGTCGGGTGGATTCCGGGACGTCGCTGCGACTGCAGCACGCGCAGCGGCCGCTGAGCGACCTGCGGCCGCTGGAGGCGTTCACCCCCAAGGTGCTGTACGCGGTGGACGGTGCCGTCGGCGACTCCGCGATCACCACCGACCCGGAGGGCATCGCCGCCGCCGCCCGGGCCGCGGTCGCCGCCGGCAACGGGCACGTGCTGGACGAGACGGCCGTCGTCTTCCCCAACGGCGCGGTCACGCTGGTGCTGGTGCTGGCCGAGTCGCACCTGTCGGTGCACACCTGGCCGGAGGAGAGCCTCGTCGCCGTCGACCTGTTCAGCTGCGGCGCGATCGACGGGCAGGTCGTGATGGACGAGCTGGTCGCGCGGCTCGGGTTGGAGCAGGTCCGGGTGCAGCGCCTGGACCGCGGCCTCCCCCGGTGAGCACGCTGGACCCCGAGGCCATCGCGGCGGAGGTCACCGCGGCGACCGGGCTGGCCGAGGGGCCGGCCGGGGTGCGCGCCATCGTCCGGGAGATCGCCCGCGAGGCCGGCTCGACCCGGGCCATCGGCCGGGCCACCGGGCTGCCGCTGCCGCTGGTCGCCGCCGTCTGCGGCGAGCTGCGCGCCCGCGGCGTGCTCACCGCCGAGCGCCCGGCCGCGCTGACCGCGGCCGGCCGGGCCGCCTTCGGCGGTGCTGGCGCCGAGCTGTCCGGGGCCTGTCCGACCTGCGCCGGCCGCGGCGTGCTCGACACCGCCGCCGCGTCGGTGACCGCGGCCCTGGAGGCGGCCGCGGCGGCGATCCCGCCGGTCCGGGTCGAGCTGGACCAGACCCACTGCACGCCCGAGACCAAGACCCGCCGCGTCCTGGCCATGCACGACGCCGGCGCGCTGGCCGGCCGCCGGGTGCTGATCCTCGGCGACGACGACCTGATCTCGCTGGCCATCGCCGAGTTCGCCCGCCAGCACGGGGCCGGGCCGGCCGCGCTGACCGTGGTCGAGCTGGACCCCGCCCTGGTCGCCTTCCTGCGCTCGTCGCTGGCCGGCGCGCCGTTCCCGGTCTCGGTCGTCGAGCACGACCTGACCGACCCGCTGCCGGCCGACCTGCTGTCCACAATGGACACCGTGCAGACCGACCCGCCCTACACGGTCGCGGGCGCGTCGCTG
>DATINN010000225.1:0-13120 GCA_035474175.1 Mycobacteriales bacterium
GCCACCGGCACGTTCAGCGCCGAGTCGGCCAGCGGCTGGCAGACGTTGACCTTCCCGCGGGCGGTCGCGGTCACGGCCAACACGACCTACGTCGCCTCGTACCACACCAACACCGGCCGGTACGCCGGTGACGCCGGGTTCTTCGCGTCCTCGGCGTACACGGCCTATCCGCTGACCGCGCTGAAGGAGGGCACGGCCGGCGCCAACGGCGTGTTCCGGGACGGGGCCACCGGCTTCCCGACCCAGACCTTCGGCTCGGCCAACTACTGGGTGGACGTGGTCTTCGCCAACGACGCCGGCCCGGACACGCTGCCGCCCAACGTCGCCACCACGTCCCCGGACTCGGCCGCGTCCGGCGTCCGGCTGGACGCGACCGTGGCCGCGACCTTCGACGAGCCGGTCACCACGGCGAGCGTGCAGTTCACCGTCAAGCAGGGCACCACCACGGTGCCGGGCACGGTCGCGCTGAACGCCGACCGCACGGTGGCCACGTTCACGCCGAGCGCCCAGCTGTCCGGGGCGACGTCCTACACCGCGACCGTGAAGGGCACCGACGACAGCGGCAACGCGATGCCGGCGGTGTACTCGTGGTCGTTCACCACCGGCACGCCCCGGCCGGCCGCCTGCCCGTGCACGATCTTCGACGGGTTCAGCCAGCCGGCGATCGCCTCGGCCCAGGACCCGGGTGCGATCGAGCTCGGGACGAAGGTCCGCTTCGACACGAACGGGTTCGTCACCGGGGTGCGCTTCTTCAAGGGCGCGCAGAACACCGGCACCCACACCGGCTCGCTGTGGAACGCGGCCGGCACCCGGCTGGCCACCGGCACCTACAGCGGGGAGAGCGCGACCGGCTGGCAGACGCTGACCTTCGCCAGCCCGGTGCAGGTCACGGGCAACACGACGTACGTGGTCTCGTACCACACCGACGCCGGCTACTACTCGTCGTCGCCGGGCTACTTCGGCAGTTCCGGTGCGGACTACCAGGCGCTGCACGCGCTCAAGGACGGGGCCGACGGCGGCAACGGCGTCTACCGCTACGGCGCCAGCGGGTTCCCGACCGGCACCTTCGGCTCCACCAACTACTGGGTGGACGTGCTCTGGACCAACTCGCTGACCGGCGACACCACGCCGCCGACGGTGACCGGCACGACCCCGTCGGCCACCGGGGCGCCGGGCACGGTCGCCCCGACGGCCACCTTCAGCGAGGCGGTGGACCCGGCCTCGATCCAGTTCACCGTCAAGGACGGCGGCGGAGCGCTGATCAACGGCACGGTCAGCTACGCGGCCGCGAGCCGGACGGCGACGTTCACCCCGGCGGCCCGGCTGGCCGCGGGTGAGGGCTACACCGCGAGCGTGCGGGCGGCCGACGGCGACGCCAACCTCATGGCCGCACCGGTGACGTGGAACTTCACCACCTCGACGGTGCAGACCTGCCCGTGCTCGCTGTTCAGCGCGGCCAGCGTGCCGACGACGGTGTCCAACAACGACTCCGGCTCGTACGAGCTGGGCGTGCAGTTCACCTCGTCGGTCGACGGGTCGGTGACCGGGGTGAAGTTCTACAAGGGCGCCGGCAACGGCGGCACCCACACCGGCTCGCTCTGGTCCTCGACCGGCACGCTGCTGGCCACCGGCACGTTCTCGGCCGAGACCGCGACCGGTTGGCAGACGCTGACCTTCGGCACCCCGGTGTCGATCACGGCCGGCACGACCTACGTGGCCTCGTACACCGATCCGCAGGGCTTCTACTCCTCCGACTCGAACTACTTCGAGCAGGGACCGGCGATCAGCACCCCGCTGACCGCACCCAGCACCGCCACGGCGGCCAACGGCGTCTACAGCGTCGGCCCGGGCTTCCCGACCAACACCTACCGGGGCGGCAACTACTGGGTGGACGTGATCGTCACGACCCCGTGAGCGTCACCCGGGTGCACGTTCGGCAAACAGCCGGACGTGCGCCCGGGCATGGGAGAGACTGGACCGAGAACGGGTGCCGGGGGGCATCCGGCGACGGGTGCTGAGCGCCCAGGGGGAGAGTGCGGGGGATGACGACGACCCCGCCGGCCCACGAGGCCGGCCGGATCGGGCTGGCCGTGGTGGGCGCCGGCTACTGGGGACCCAACCTGGTCCGCAACGCGCAGGCCACGCCGGCGCTGCGGCTGGAGTGGCTGTGCGACCTGGACCAGGACCGGGCCCGGGCGGTGCTCGGCCCGTACAGCACGGTGCGCACGACGCCGTCGCTGGCCGAGGTGCTGGCCGACCCGGCCGTGCAGGCGGTCGCGGTGGCCACGCCGGCCGGCACCCACCTGGAGGTGGTGCTGGCGGCGCTGGAGGCCGGCAAGCACGTGCTGGTGGAGAAACCGCTGGCGTCCTCGCACGCGGACGGCGTCAAGCTGGTCGAGACCGCGGCCGGGCGGGGGCTGGTGCTCATGCTCGACCACACCTACGTCTACACGCCGGCCGTGCAGCGGCTGCGGACGCTGGTCCGCTCCGGTGAGATCGGCGACCTGCAATACCTGGACTCGGTCCGGATCAACCTCGGCCTGGTGCAGCGGGACATCGACGTGCTCTGGGACCTGGCCCCGCACGACCTGTCCATCCTGGATGCGCTGCTGCCGGACGGGGTGCACCCGGTCGCTGTCGCGGCCCACGGCTCCGACCCGATCGGCGCCGGGCACGCCTGCGTGGCCTACCTGACCGTGCGGCTGTCCACCGGCGCCATCGCCCACGTGCACGTCAACTGGCTGTCCCCGACCAAGATCCGGACCATGATCGTCGGCGGCTCGGCCCGGACCGTGGTCTGGGACGACCTCAACCCGACCCAGCGGCTGGCCGTGTACGACCGGGGCGTCGACCGCACCGACCCGGACGCGACCTCCGCCGACGTCGCGACCCGGGCCCGGATCTCGTACCGGCTCGGGGACATGGTCGCGCCGGCGCTGCCCGAGGGCGAAGCGCTGCGCGGCGTGATGAACGAGTTCGCAGCGGCGATCACCGAGAGCCGGGCCCCGCTGACCGACGGCCGCTCCGGGCTGCGCGTGCTCGCGCTGCTGGAAGCCGCCTCGCAGAGCCTGGCCACCGGCGGCGCGTCCGTCCCCGTCGAGAGGAGCACCGCGTGACCACCCGTCCCGAGGCCGCCCAGTCCCTGTCCGGCCAGCGCGTCCTGGTCACCGGCGGCGCCGGCACCATCGGCTCGCACGTGGTCGACGAGTGCCTGGCCGCCGGCGCGGCCGAGGTCGTGGTGCTGGACAACTTCGTCCGCGGCCGCATGGCCAACCTGGCCGCGGCCGCCGGGGACGACCGGCTCCGGGTCGTCGAGGGGGACCTGCGCGACGTCGCGCTGGTGCGCGAGCTGGCGGCGGGCACGGACGTGCTCTTCCACCTGGCCGCGATCCGGATCACCCAGTGCGCCGAGGAACCCCGGCTGGCCCTGGAAGTGCTGGTCGACGGCACGTTCACCCTGATCGAGGCGGCGGCCGACGCCGGCGTCGGCAAGGTGGTCGCGTCCTCCTCCGCGTCCGTGTACGGGCTGGCCGAGGCGTTCCCGACCCGCGAGGACCACCACCCGTACGCGAACGACACCTTCTACGGTGCGGCCAAGGCCTTCAACGAGGGCATGCTGCGGTCCTTCCAGGCGATGAAGGGCCTCGACTACGTCGCCCTGCGCTACTTCAACGTGTACGGCCCGCGGATGGACGCGCACGGCGTCTACACCGAGGTGCTGATCCGCTGGATGGAGCGGATCGCGGCCGGGAAGCCGCCGCTGATCTTCGGCGACGGCCTGCAGACGATGGACTTCGTGCACGTCGCCGACATCGCCCGGGCCAACGTGCTGGCCGCGCAGGCGCCGGTGACCGACGAGTCCTTCAACATCGCCGGCGGTGCGGAGACGTCGCTGGCCGGGCTGGCGGCCGCGCTGCTGGCCGCGATGGACTCCGACCTGCACGTCGAGCACGGCCCGGACCGCGCGGTCAACGGCGTCACCCGCCGGCTGGCCGACATCTCCGCCGCGGCCGACCGGCTCGGCTGGAAGCCCGAGATCGGCCTGGACGAGGGCCTGCGCGGCCTCGTCGACTGGTGGCGCACGGAGGTCGCGTCCTCGTGATCCCCGTGATGCGCCCGCTGCTGGGTGAGGAGGAGGTGGCCGCGGCCGCCGCCGTGGTGCGCTCGGGCTGGGTCGCCCAGGGTCCGCGGGTGGCCGAGTTCGAGGCCGCGTTCGCCGCCTCGGTCGGCGCCGCCCACGGGGTCGCGGTGTCCTCCTGCACGACCGGCCTGCACCTCATGCTGCACGTGCTGGGGCTCGCGCCCGGCGACGAGGTCGTGGTGCCGTCGTTCTCCTTCATCGCCACCGCCAACGTGGTCCGCTACACCGGGGCCACGCCGGTCTTCGCCGACGTCGACCCGGTCACCGGCAACCTGTCGCCGGACACGGTCGCCGCGGTGCTGACTCCGCGTACGCGCGCGGTGCTGGCCGTGCACCAGGGCGGCGTCCCGGCCGACGTGGCCGCGCTGCGAGCGCTGTGCGGGGACGTCCCGGTGCTGGAGGACGCGGCCTGCGCGGCCGGCTCGACCTACCGCGGCCGGCCCACCGGGGCCGGCGCACCGGCCGCGGCCTGGTCGTTCCACCCCCGCAAGCTGCTCACCACCGGCGAGGGCGGCATGGTCACCACCGACGACGCCGCGCTGGCGGCCCGGCTGCGGCGGCTGCGCGAGCACGGCATGAGCGTCAGCGCGGCCGACCGGCACGCCGGCGGGGGCGTGGTGCTGGAGGCGTACGAGGAGACGGCCTTCAACTACCGGATGACCGACCTGCAGGCGGCGATCGGGCTGGTGCAGCTGGGCCGGCTGCCGGGCATGGTCGAGCGGCGGCGGGCGCTGGCCGCCCGCTACCAGGCGCTGCTGGCCGACGTGGCCGGCGTGCGGGCGGTGGCCGACCCGGACTGGGGGACGACCAACTACCAGGCGTTCTGGGTGCTGCTGCCGGACGACTTCGGCGGCGAGCGCAACGACGTGCTGCGGGCGCTGGCGGCGGCCGGGATCTCGGCCCGGCGCGGGATCATGGCCGCCCACCTGGAGCCGGCGTACGCGGGGCACCGGCACGGCCCGCTCCCGGTCACCGAGCAGCTGACCGCGCGCACGCTGATCCTGCCGCTGCACCACGAGCTGACCGCGGCCGACCAGGACCTGGTGGTCGAGACGCTGGCCAAGGCGCTGGTCCGGTGACCGGGCGGCCGCTCCTGCTGGTCGGGGCGGGCGGCTTCGCCCGGGAGACCGCGGCCGCGGCCGCCGTCTGTCCGGAGTGGACGGTGCTCGGGTTCTGCGACGACGACCCGGCCCGGGCCGGCACCGCGGTGGCCGGGCTGCCGGTGCTGGGCCCGGCCGAGCTGGTGCACGACCGGCCCGACGCCGCGGTCGTGCTGTGCACGGGCAGCCCGCGCAACTTCGCCAGCCGGGCCGCGCTGGCGCGCCGGCTCGGCCTGCCGCCGGACCGCTACGGCACGGTCGTGCACCCGTCCGCGTCGGTCGCGCCGGGCACCGTGCTGGGTCCCGGGACCGTGCTGCTGGCCGGGGTGGTGGTGACCGCCGCGCAGCGGGTCGGCGCGCACGTGGCGGTGATGCCGCAGGTCGTGCTGACCCACGACGACGAGGTCGGCGACTTCGCCACGCTGGCCTCGCGGGTCGCGCTCGGGGGCGGCGTGGTGGTCGAGCCGGGGGCCTACCTGGGCGCGGGCGTGCTGGTCCGGGAGGGCCTGCGGATCGGCGCCGGTGCCCTGGTCGGGATGGGCTCGGTGGTGCTGGCCGACGTGCCGGCCGGCGAGATCTGGGCCGGCAACCCGGCCCGGCCGCTGCGGGCGGAGGTGCCGGCGTGAGGATCCTGGTCTACCCGCACTCGATGGAGATCGGCGGATCGCAGCTCAACGCGATCGAGCTGGCCGGGGCGGTCCGCGACCGCGGCCACGAGGTGGTCGTGCTGTCCGAGGACGGCGACCTGGTCGAGGTGGTCCACCGGCTCGGCCTGGAACACGTGCCGATCGACCCGCGGGCGGCCCGCCGGCCGTCGCCATACGCGGTCCGGCAGCTGGCCGCGCTGGCCCGGGACCGCCGGCTGGACGTGCTGCACGGCTACGAGTGGCCGCCCGGTGTCGAGACCTTCCTGGCCGCCGCCCGGTCGCCGGCCACCGCCGTGTGCACGGTGATGTCGATGTCGGTGGCGCCGTTCCTGCCGCACACCATGCCGCTGGTGGTCGGCACCGAGGACACCCGGGCCGCGGCGGTCGCGGCCGGGCACCGGTCGGTGACGCTGCTGGAGCCGCCGGTGGACATGGCCGCGAACTCGCCGGACTTCCCGGCCGGCGGCTTCCGGGCCGAGCACGGCCTGGATCCGGACCTGCCCCTGGTCGTGGTGGTCTGCCGGCTGGTGCGGGAGCTGAAGCTGGAGGGGCTGCTGACCGCGTGCGACGCGGTCGGTGCGCTGGCCGCGGCCGGCACTCCCGTGCAGCTGGCGGTGGTCGGTGACGGGGCGGCCCGGGACCAGGTGGCCGAGGCCGCGGCCAAGGCCGACGCGCAGGCCGGCCGGCGCGTGGTGGTGCTGACCGGGCAGCTGTCCGACCCGCGCCCGGCGTACGCGGCGGCCGACGTGATGCTCGGCATGGGCGGCTCGGCGCTGCGCGGGCTGGCCTTCGGCAAGCCGCTGGTGGTGCAGGGCGAGCGCGGGTTCTGGCAGCTGCTGACGCCCGGGTCGGAGCCGGTCTTCCTCCGCCAGGGCTGGTACGGCGTGGGCGCGGGCGACGACGGCGCGGCCCGGCTGGCCGGCATCCTGCGGCCGCTGCTGGCCGATCCCGGCCGGTGGGCCGAGCTCGGCCGGCACGGCCGCCGGCTGGTGGAGGACCGGTTCAGCCTGGCCGCCGCGGCCGCCGACCAGGAGCAGGTCTACGCGGCCGCCGGGCCGCCCGGCGGCCGCGCCGGCCGGACCGTCGTGGCCGCCGACACGGCCCGGATGCTGGCCGGCGTCGGCCGGCACAAGGTGCGGCGCAAGTGGCAACGGTGGCGGGGAACGGCCGCCACCGACGACTTCAACGCGCTCGCGGGCCCGGTGCCCACCGGCCGGCGAGACGACCACCGTGGATGAGTGCAGGAGGACGCAGGTGAACCCGATCCCGCTGGTCGACCTGGCCGCGCAGCGCGACGAGGTCGCGGCCGAGGTCGCCGCCGGCTGGGAGTCGGTGCTGGCCCGGACCGCGTTCGTGGGCGCCCCGGAGGTGACCGCGTTCGAGACCGGGTACGCCGCCTTCGCCGGGGTCCAGCACTGCGTCGGCGTCGGCAACGGCACCGACGCGATCGAGCTGGCCCTGCGCGCGTTGGGGGTCGGCCCGGGTGACGAGTGCATCGTGCCGGCCAACACCTTCATCGCCACCGCCGAGGCCGTCGCCCGCACCGGCGCCACCCCGGTGCTGGTCGACCAGGCCGACGACGACACCTACCTGCTCGACGTGGCCGCGGTCGAGGCCGCGGCCGGCCCGCGGACCCGGGCCATCCTGCCCGTCCACCTGTACGGCCAGGCCGCGCCGGTGGAGCGGCTGCTGCCGATCGCCGACCGGGTCGGCGCGGTCGTGGTCGAGGACGCGGCCCAGTCCCAGGGCGCCCGCCGGCACGGCCGGGGCGCCGGCGGCCTCGGGCACGCGGCGGCGACCAGCTTCTACCCGGGCAAGAACCTGGGCGCGTACGGGGACGCGGGCGCCGTGCTGACCGACTCGGCCCTGGTCGCCCAGTCGGTCCGGCTCCTGTCCGCGCACGGCTCGCCGCGCAAGTACGAGCACCCGGTGCTGGGCTTCAACAGCCGCCTGGACACCCTGCAGGCGGTCGTGCTCTCGGCCAAGCTGCGCCGGCTGGCCGGCTGGAACGCGGCCCGCCGGGACGCCGCTTCCCGCTACACCGCAATGCTGTCCACTGTGGACGGCGTGACGACGCCCGCGACCCTGGCCGGCAACGAGCACGTCTGGCACCTCTACGTGGTGCGGGTGCCGGACCGGGACCGGGTGCTCAAGGAGCTGCAGGCGGCCGGCATCGGCGCCGGCATCCACTACCCGACCCCGGTCCACCTGACCGGCGCCTTCGGCGACCTCGGGTACGGCCACGGCGCCTTCCCGGTGGCCGAGCGCTGCGCCGGCGAGCTGCTCTCGCTCCCGCTCTACGCCGAGATCACCGCCGCGCAGCAGGAGCACGTGGTGTCGGTGCTGGCCGGGGCGCTGGCATGAGGTTCGTCCACCCGAACGGCCTGTGCGAGAGCGAGGACGTGGGGGAGGGCACCCGGATCTGGGCCTTCGCCCACGTGCTGCCCGGGGCCAAGATCGGGGCCGGCTGCAACATCTGCGACGGCGCGTACGTCGAGGGCGGCGCGGTGCTCGGCGACAACGTCACGGTGAAGAACGGCGTGCTCGTCTTCGACCTGGTCACCTGCGAGGACGACGTCTTCCTGGGGCCGGGCGTGGTCTTCACCAACGACCTGCGGCCGCGGGCGCACGTCAAGCGCGGCCCCGAGGAGCTGCTGCCGACGCTGGTCCGCCGGGGCGCCACCCTGGGGGCGGGCGCGGTCGTCGTCTGCGGCACCACGGTCGGCGAGCACGCCTTCGCCGCCGCCCGCGCGGTCGTCACCCGGTCGGTGCCCGCCCACGCGTTCGTGGCCGGCAACCCGGCCCGGGTCAAGGGCTGGGTCTGTGCCTGCGGGGAGCGGCTGGACGGCGAGCTGCGCTGCCCGGCCGACGGGTCGGCGTACGCGCTGGTGTCCGAAGTGGACGGTCTGCGGCCGGTCTGACGCTGCGGGCCGGTCCAGAGCCGCCGGCCGGGCTGGGCTCCGGCCGGTCTGGGTCCGGCCGGTCTAGAGTTGCCGGCTGCTCTCGTCCCGCAGCCAGCTCGGGTCGTCGGCCCGGACGGCCCGGCGGGCCCGGACCCGGGCCAGCAGCGCGAAGGCCAGGAACACCGGCAGCCGCGGCACCAGCCGCGGCTCGGCCCGCAGCATCGCGACCAGGTCCCGCCGGGACGTGCGGGCGCTGGCCTCCGGCCGGTCCTCGGCCTTCTCCAGCTGGCTGGTGCCGGTCTCCACCCGGACCCGGCGCCGGAGCAGGTCGGCCGCCGTCCGGGGCGGCCGGATCAGCACGGCGGCGTCGCGGACCACGACCCGCTCGGGTTCGGCGAAGGCGAGCGAGATGGCCAGGTCGTCGGCCATCACCGCGGGCAGCGCGGCCACCCGCTCGTGGCCGCCGGCGCTGACCGCCAGCACGCCCCGGCCGAACAGCCCGCGCCGGACCTCGGGCAGCCGGGTCCACACGTCGTAATACCAGCGCACCGGCCAGGCCCGGCCGGTCATGTCGAAGACCCGCTCCGGCGCGGCCGCGAGCACGCCCGGCTCCTCGACCGCGGCGCAGAGCCGGCGGACGTCGTCCGTGCCCAGCTCGACGTCGGCATCGACGTACAGCCGGGGGAAGGCGGTGGCGGCGGCGTCGCCGATGCGCAGCGCGGCCCGCTTGGACGGGATCTCGGAGGTGACCACCCGCACGGCCGGCCCGTAGGACTCGGCCAGCTCGACGGTGCCGTCGGTGCAGCCGTTGGCGACGACGACGACCTCCAGCTCGCCCGTGCCGGCTTCCTTCAGCAGCCGGTCGAGCAACAGGCCCAGCACGGCCTCCTCGTTGTGCGCGGGAATGACGACGCTGGCGCGGGTCATGCCGGGGTGAGCTCCCGTGCCGGTGCCGCCGGCGCGGCCGGGCGCGGCCGGCGGCGGTGCAGGCGTCCGGCGGCGTGCAGGGCGGCCACGGTGAGGCCGGCGCCCAGGATCCAGGTGACCAGCAGCGCCCGCATCCGGCTGCCGGTGCTGTATTGCACGATCGGGATGCCGGGGTTGAGCCGGGTCTGCACCATCATCGCCGGCCGGACGTGCTCGTCCCGCTGCAGCGTGAGCAGCGCGGCCCGGACCTTGGCCACGGCCCGGGCGGTGGTGGCCACGACCTCCTGCGGGCTGGAGCCGACCGACTCGATCCGCAGCACCGGGTCCTCGAAGTTGTAGGCCCACTGGCCGCCCGCGTTGGGCAGCCGGATCGTGTAGCCGTGCCTGATGCCCTCGCCGACGGCCGTCGCGGTGTCCGCCACGACCTGGCCGCCCTCGGTGCTGCCGGCCACGATCGTCGCGACGACGCCGGCGGTGTTGATCAGGGTGCCGGTGCCGTACTGCAGGGTGTTCTCCCCGTTGTCCGGCGGCTGCGGCCAGGCGAACACCACGTCGACCTGCTGGTGGTAGATCCCGGGGGCGCGGTGCACCAGCGCGCTCGCGGCCAGGGTGCACAGCACCCCGGCGAGCACGACGTACCAGCTGCGGCGCAGGACGGCGCGCGCCTCGGTGAGCCTCACTGCTGCTGTTCCCCCTCGTCGATCCCGACGGTACCGTCCGGTCCGGGCGGAGGGGACCGGATCGGCGGATCCGGCCGGCTTCCGCGTTCGACCTCGCCGTCAGCCCCGGACGCTTATGCTGGGTCGCGGGGGTGGGCCGGACGGCCTACGCAAGGGGGATCGGGGCCGGCAGGTCCCGCGGTGAGGGGCGGGATGTTCCTATCCAACTGGCGCCTGCTGTTCCGGCGCTGGTACGTGGTGATCCTGGGGCTGCTGGCCACGGGCGTTCTGTGCTTCCTGGCCGTCCAGGTGGTGCCGGTGAAATACCAGGCGACCTCGGCGGTCGTGCTGCTGCCGCCGGAGACCGCGACGACCCAGCAGGGCGGCAACCCGTATCTGGCCCTCGGCGGTCTCGACACCGTCTCCGGGGTCGTCGCCAAGGCGATGGCCGACCGCAACGTGCAGCTCGGCATCCGCGACGCCGGTGGGACCGGCAGCTACACGCTCGTCCCCGACCTGGCCGCGGGCGGCCCGGTGCTGCTGATCACCGTCGAGGACACGACCCCGGGCGGCGCGCTGGCCACCCTGGACGTCATCGCCAAGCAGCTGCCGCGCACGCTGGCCTCCCTGCAGACCTCGACCGGCGTACGGGAGAGCTCGCTGATCCGGTCCAAGCCGATCACCCGCGACGACGTGGCCCAGCCGGTGCGCAAGTCGCAGATCCGGGCGCTGTTCGCGGCGGCGGCGGCCGGGCTGGCCGGCACGGTGCTGGCGGCGTCGGTGCTGGACGGGTTCCTGGGCCGGCGCTCGGACGAGCGCAAGCGGCGGCGGGACCGGGCGCTCCGGCTGGCCGGCGGCGATCCCGACCCGGAGCCGACGGTGGAACCGACCGCGGTCGCGCCGCGCGAGCTCACGGCCGAGGAGCGGGACCGGCTCGCCAACCGGCTGGCGTCGGGTGGCCGGGCCCCCGGCGCTCCGGGCCGCACCGGGCGGGACGTCCCGACGCCGGGCCGGCCGGACCGGGAGATCCCGGCGGCGGGCCGCCCGGATCGCGAGGTCTCGGCGGCGGGTCGCCCGGACTGGGAGGTCTCGGCGCGGGACATGGCGCGGCTCGACCGGGACATCCCGTCCCGGGACGGCCGGGGCCGCGAGGTGCCGGGGCGGGACGTGCCGGTCCGGCCGGACCGCGAGCGCCCGGCCCGCGTGCACAACCTGACCCCGCTGAACGGCTCGGTCCGCTCCGTGCCCAACGGCCTCAGCGGCTCCGGACGCACCGGCGCGGCCAACGGGTCCGTCAACGGCTCGGCCAATGGTTCCGTCAACGGCTCGTCCAATGGTTCGGCCAATGGCGGGATCGGCGGGTCGGGGCGCAACGGCGCGGTCGCGCACGGGGTGAACGGCGGCCGGCTCAACGGGTCGGCCAACGGCGCGACCCGCAACGGCGCCCACTCGTCCCTCGACGAGCCGACCGAGGTCGCCCGCGCCCCGCGGTTCACCGATCCCTCGATCGACGAGCCGACCGAGATCGCCCGCGCCCCGCGGCTGGTCGATCCCTCGATCGACGAGCCGACCGAGGTCGCCCGGGTCCGGCCCGCGCCGGCGGTCGACCAGGACACCGTGGACTTCCGGCGGCTGGCCGCCGAGCTGCGCGAGGCCCGCGCGGACGGACGCTTCAGCGAGCCGGAATGAGCCCGGAATGAGCCCGGGATGACCACGGCGCGGCCGGCGCACGCCGCGCCCGCCGGCACCGGCCTGCGGCTGGGCGGGGACGCCGTCACCGTCCTGACCGTCTTCGTCGTGCTCCTGTTCGTCATCCCGTCCCGGCTGATCTTCGCCCCGCTCGGCGGCGCCGGCTCCCCGGCCCAGTTGCTGGGCGTGGCCGCGCTGCTGTGGTGGGCGTCCTCCCGGCTGTCCCGGCGGGTCCCGTCGCCCAAGGTCCGGCAGCCGGTCCGGATCGCCATGCTCGTGCTGGTCGCCTCGGTGCTGGCCAGCTACGTCGCCGCGACCGTACGGCCGATCGAGGACGTGGAGCTGCGCGCGGCCGATCGCGGCCTGCTCAGCCTGATGGCCTGGCTCGGGGTGGTGCTGGTCGCCTCCGACGGCATCCCGTCGCTGGCCCGGCTGGAGGTGCTGCTGCGCCGGTTGTCGATCGCCGGCGGGGCGGTGGCCGCGCTGGGGCTGGCCCAGTTCGCGACCGGCCGGCCGTTCACCAACTACATCCAGATCCCCGGCCTGAGCACCAACAGCGGGATCACCGCGGTCATCGACCGGGGCGGCTTCGCCCGCCCGGCCGGCACCGCCCTGCACCCGATCGAGTACGGGATCGTGCTCACGATGATCCTGCCGATCGCCATCCACTTCGCCCTCTACGACCGGGACCGGACCGTCCTGCGCCGCTGGTGGCCGGTGGCGGCGCTGGCCCTGGCCGTGCCGGTGTCGATCTCGCGGTCGGCGATCGTGTGCACGATCGTGGTGCTGGCGGTGCTGCTGCCGGCCTGGCCCGGGCCGCTGCGGCGGCGGGCGTTCGCCGCGGTCGGGGCGGTGCTGGCGCTGGTGTTCGTGGCCGTGCCGGGCATGCTCGGCACCCTGTTCGGGCTGTTCTCCGGCATCGGCTCGGACAGCAGCGCCCAGTCCCGGACCGGGAGCTACGCGCTGGCGGCGACGTTCATCGAGCGCGCGCCGGTCTTCGGTCGCGGGTTCCAGACGTTCCTGCCGGAATACCGGATCCTCGACAACCAATAAG
>DATINN010000226.1:0-5718 GCA_035474175.1 Mycobacteriales bacterium
GGCGGGGCGACCCGGTGGACGCCGGCCGCGGAGGAGGCGCCCCGGGGTGCGACCCGGCCGGCGCCGTCGGAGGAGGAGGCGCGCCGGTGGGGGCGGCCGTCGGATCCGGGGGCGGAGCCGCTGCCTTTCCCGGCCGAGCCGGGGGCGAGCGAGCCCGAGCCGGTCGCGCGGGTTGAGGCGCGGTCCGCGCAGGTCGACGAGCCGATCGTTCAGCCGGTCGAGGAGCCGATCGTTCAGGCGGTCGAGGAGCCGGTCGTCCGGCCGGTCGTTGAGCCGGTTGTCGCCGAGGAGCCTGTCGTCACTGACGTGCCGGCTGCTGAGGCGTCGGGCGTGGACGATGTCGGCCCGGTCATCCATGAGCCGGGTGAGCACGATCCGGACGCCGAGGTCGAGCCGGGTGAGCTGCCGGTGGCCGGCCAGGCAGTGGAGCAGCCGGTCACCGAGCAGCCTCAGGAGCCGACGCCTGTCGAGGAGCCGGTCGCCGAGGGGCCCGTCGCCCCGGAGCCCGTCACCGAGCCGGTGTCCGAGCAGCCCATCCCGGAGCCGGTCGCGGAGCCCGCCCCGGAAGAGCCCGCTGCCGAACCGGCCGTCGCCGAAGCGGCGGTCGCGGAGCCCGTCGCCGAGCAGACCGCCGCCGTGCCGGTGGTGGAGGAGGCGGTCGGGGACGGGGTCGAGCGGGGTTCGGTCGAGGAGACGACGCCGATCGCGGGGCTGCCGCTGGCGGAGTTCGTGGCCGGGGCGAGCCCGGGCCTGACCGCCGGCGCGGCCGCCTGGGGCACGTTGCCGCCGGTCGAGGACCCGCCGCAGGAGGCGCCGCGGTCCGACTTCGGCGCGTCGCTGGCGGCGCGGCCGGCCGAGGATCCCGCCCCGCCGCCACCACCGCCGCCGCCCGCGGTGCCGAGCGGCGACGCGGTCACCCCGATGGGCACCGTCCTCGGCGGCGGCTCCGGGGCCGCGCCGCTCCCGTCGGCGCCGCCCCCGGTGGTGGACCCGCTGGAGGAGTGGGCCCGTGAGCGCCGCGGGCCGGAACCGCCGCACCCTCAGCCGCTCGACGAGTTCCCGTCCCAGGCCGGCTGGCCCGCCGACCCGCCGCCGCCACCGGAGCGGCCCTGGGTCCCGGACCTGTTCACCACCCCCGAGCCCGAGCTCGAGCAGCCGGAAGCCCCGCCGCGGTACGGCGCGACCCGCTTCGACCCGCCACCCCAGCGGGACGGACCACCGTTCCAGGAGCGGCCCCAGGAGCGACCCCGCCAGGACCGGCCCTACCCGGGACCCCAGCAGGACCGGCCCTACCCGGGACCCCAGCAGGACCGGCCCTACCCGGGGCCCCAGCAGGACCGGCCCTTCCAGGACCGGCCCCCGCAGGACCGGCCGTACCAGGAGAGGCCCCAGCAGAATCGGCCCTTCCAGGACGGGCCCCGACAGGACCGGCCCTTTCCGGAGGGGCCCCCGCAAGACCGGGCGCAGCAGGATCGGGCGCAGCGTGGGCGTCCGGCTGACGCCCCGCCCGGCGCGCCGGCCGGTCCGCGCACCCGCAAGGGCCGCCCCGAGGACCCGCGGCAGGCCGCGGTCTACGACGCGCTCACCATCAACGAGCAGGTGCTGGACGAGGTCTGGACCAGCCCCTCGGTCGACGTGCTCAAGGTGGTCTCGAGCATCGTCGTCAACGCCCTGGACGCGTACGAGGACGACCCGGCGGAGTACGCGGACTGGGTCGCCGTCCACCGCACCGGCAACTGCGACTGCCACTGACCGCCACCGACCCGCACTGACCGCCGGGGTCAGCGGCGGGTGCGCGGAGCGGTGACCCCGTTGCGGATGCGCTCGACCCCGGCCGGTCCGGGTCCGCACGGCACGCTGTCCACCGGCGGGAACGGCCGCCCGCCGTTGTAGCGCTGCTCCAGCCGGCACACCTCGGCCAGCAGCACGCGCCCGGCCAGCTCGCTCAGGTTGTAGGCCTCGCCCGGGTGCCGGGACGTCGCCTGCACCGCCGCGCGGGCCCGGTCGACCAGGTCCCGAGACAGGTAGAAGCTGCGCTGCACCCGGTCCGGGCTGGTGCGGCTGCGCCGCCGCCGAATGCCGTCGCCGGTCTCGTGCCCGTCGGGCTCCATGTGCGCCCCACCCTTCCCCCGTTCGCGCTCGGTGGGTCGAGGCGGGCTTCTTCACCCCAGTGCTGACAGCACAACACCGAACACCGAACGTATTATATCTGCCCCAAACGGTTAGCGAGTGGGTAAGAACCAACGTGACATTGGATTCGCGTACCGTCTGAAGGGATTTGGGACAGCAGGGGACGGTTTGCTACTCCCCCGCTCAGGCGTCCCCGCCGGTGTGGCTGCAAAGTCGCATTAGACTCTCACTCACGAGTTTCGAGCACGTGCCGTAGTGTCGTCGCAGCGTCGCGTTACCGCCGAAGGGAGCACTGGGCGTGCAGCATCTAGCCGTCCACGTCCTGGCCGCCGAGCCCACGATCAACACGACCGGCGTCGTGGCGTGGATCGTCAAATACATCATCCCCCTGCTGTTCGCCTTCGCGGCCGTGGTGATCATGTCGCGGGCGCACCAGGGCCGGACCCGGGAGAACGCGGTCGTCGCCGTGAACCTCTTCCTGGGCATCATCCTCATTGCGGCCGGCGGCACCCTCTTCGCCTTCGGCCAGCAACTGGTCGACCTGATCCTCGGCTGAGTCAGCACTGTTCCCCGGCCGGCTGAGGGAGACCCATGGCGCTGACCGTACGACCTGACGACGAGGTCTATCAGTTCGACACCGTCTGGCTGGGGCCGGACGAGTACACGCTGCCCATCCAGGCCCGGTACGTGGCCTGGGGCACGTGGCTGGCCTGCTTCCTGGTCGCGGCCGTGGTGCTGATCCCGCTCGGGGGCAACGGGCCGGCCGGGGTGCTGGGCTCGTTGATCTGGTCGCTCGGCCTGTCGATCGTGCTGTCGCGCGCCGTGATGCTCGTGGTCGACCACGAGCGGCCGCTGCGGTCGCTGCCGGCCCTGTTCAGCGCGGAGGCGCGGGCGGCGCTGGCGGCCCGGCGCCGCGGCGAGCGGTCGCTGCTGGTCCGGCCGGGCAAGATCCGGGTCCGGGAGACGCCGCCGAAGGTGCTGGCCATGCGGGAGCGGGACCGGGCGCGGGCGGCGGCCAAGGTCGCCCGCCGGCGGAAGCCCAGCACCGAGCTGGTCGTGGTCGAGCCCGAGGCCGCGGTGCAGGAGCCGGCCTGGACGCCGGACGTGCCGGTCGAGGAGTGGTATGCGGAGCCGGTGCCGGCCTGGAGCGTGCCGACCGACGAGGACTACCCGGTCGCGCCGGTGCCGGCCTGGGGGATGCCGGCCGGCGAGCACGAGCGCTACGTGGTGAAGGGGGCCCCGGCCGAGCCGGAGGTGCACGAGTTCGTCCGCGCCCCTGATCCCGAGAGTCTCTCCCCCCGCCCCACCCCGGAGACTCCCCGCCGCGACCCGGAGCCGGCGCCCCGCGTCCCCGCGCACGCCGCGGCTCAGGCGCAGCCCGGCGCCCAGGCGCGGCATGCGGCGCCGGCGCAGCCGGGGGACGAGCCGGTGCGGCGGTCCAGTCCGTTCCGGGCCGACCCGCACGAGCCGGAGGGGGCGTACCGGGGGCCGGTGACGGTCAGCCCGGACGAGGGCCGCCACGCCAAGCCGGCCAAGAAGGACGCCGACCCGCACGCCGCGCTCGAGGCGCGCATCCTGCTCCCCGCGAGGAAGGACCGCTGATGGCCCGCCGCGAGGAGCCCCGCACCGCGCCGCTCGCCCTGTCGCTGCGCGAGATCGCCGGCAACATCACGCTGACCAAGCGCTCCGCGTACGCCTGGTACGTCGTGCCCCCGGCCCGCTGGGCCTGGCGCGCCGACGGCGACCGGCGCGGGATGGTGGACGCCGCCGGCATCGCGTACGCCGGGCTGGCCGGGCGCCGGATCCGCACCCGGGTCACCAGCCGGCCCTACCCGGTCGCGGCCTGGGCCCGCGGCCTGCACGCCCGCACCCCGTCCCCGCTGCCGGGGGCCGAGGACGCGACCTGGTCGGACAACCTGCTGGCCCAGCAGCGCTACCTGCGCACCTCCGCGACCGCGGAGAAGGAGGTCTACCTCGGCGTCGAGATCGCCCCCCGCGGGCGCATCACGGCGATGATGGAGAGCCTCATGGGCAAGGCCGGCAACCGGGAGCTGGCCCACCTCGACCGCGACGTCGAGCTGATCAGCGAGATCGTCGCCTCCCCCGGCATCGGGGGCGCTCCGGCCGACCCGCGCCGGATGGAGTGGCTGCTGCACCGCTCGGTCGGTCTGGGCCTGCCGGCCCCGGGCGGGCTGATGTCCCCGCCGGGCCTGTCGGCGGAGTGGGAGACCACCGACCTGCACGCGTTCACCGAGGGGGTCGTGGTCCGCCCGACCCCCCTCGGCCGCTGCGTGCAGATGGTCGACCGGCGCCCCGACCACGACCCGCTGACGAGCTACGTCGCGGTCGTCACGCTGGGCCGGATGCCGGAGATGATCATCCCGGACCCGCGCGGGCCCTGGCTGTCGGCGACCGACGCGCTGCCGTTCCCGGTCGAGGTCTCCTCCACCGTCGACATCCTGGCCGGCACGGCCACCCGCACCGGCGTGACCAAGGCGCTGCTGCGGATCCGCGACCAGCAGCGGCAATACCAGATCCACGACGTCGACGAGCCGGCCGCGCTGACCCGCCAGGCCGATCACGCCCGCCGCATCGAGGACGAGATGTCCCACGGCGACGACCTCGTCTCGACCCGCACCGAGGGCTGGTATCGGCTGGCCGTCTCCGGCCGCACCGAGAACGAGTGCATGGAGCGGGTGCGCGCCGTCCGCGACCTCTACAAGCGCCGGCACATGGACGCGGTGCTGACCAAGGGCCAGGCCAGCCTGGTGCGCGAGTTCGTGCCGGGCGAGCCGGTCGCGTCCACCGCGTACCGGCGCCGGCTGCCGATGCGCTACTTCGCCGCCGGGCTGCCGCAGGTCAGCACCCGGCTGGGCGACCGGCGCGGGCCGCTGATCGGGATCATCGCCAGCAGCGTGCGCCGCCCGGTCATGTTCGACAGCCACTACTCGACCGAGGTGAAGAAGGCCTCCGGGCTGGTGCCGATCGTGGGCCGGCAGGGCGCGGGCAAGTCCGTGCTGGAGGCGGCGATCTGTTACCAGGCCGCCCGCCGCGGGATCCGTACGGTCATGCTCGACCCGTCCGGGCCGCTGGCCGCGCTGTGCGACATGCCGGAGCTGCGGGAGTTCTCCGAGCACATCGACCTGGCCAAGGCGCCGGCCGGCACGCTGTCGCCGTGGGCGGTGGTGCCGGAGCCGCAGCCGGGCCACTTCGACGTCCAGGAGCAGTACGACGAGGCCATGGACGAGGCCCGGGCCGAGCGCAAGACCCTGGCCATCGACATCGCCCGGATGCTGCTGCCGGCCCAGATCGACCACAACCCGCACACCGAGCCGCTGCTGCTGCGGGCGATCCGCGAGGTCGGGGCCGAGCCGACCAGCAACTACTGGGCCGTCATCTGGCGGCTGCGGGAATACGCGGGGCTGAAGTTCGACGGCTCCCCGATGGAGCCGGACGACGACGGCTACAAGCGGCTGCGGGACGAGGGCGCCGCGATGCACGCCCAGACCCTGGCCGACCTGCTGTCCGACACCGCGGAGACCCGGCAGGGGCGGCTGTTCTTCCCGCCGCTGACGCCGTACGGGCAGG
>DATINN010000227.1:0-5048 GCA_035474175.1 Mycobacteriales bacterium
GCTGGTCCGGCACGCCGCGACCCTGGCCGACGCCGTGGTGGTGTCGATCTTCGTCAACCCGCTCCAGTTCGGCCCGGGCGAGGACCTCGACCGCTACCCGCAGACGCTGGACCACGACCTCGACCTGCTCGCCCGGGAGGACGTCGCGCTCGTCCTCGCCCCGTCCGCGGCCGAGATGTACCCGGACGGCCAGCCGGCGGTCACCGTCGACCCCGGCCCGCTCGGCGCGCTGCTCGAGGGCGCCAGCCGTCCGGGCCACTTCGCCGGCGTGCTGACGGTGGTGACCAAGCTGCTCGGCCTGGTCCGCCCGGACGTGGCCGTGTTCGGGGAGAAGGACTACCAGCAGCTCGCGCTGATCCGCCGTACGGTGGCCGACCTGGAGCTGGGCGTCCGCATCGAGGGCGCCGAGACCGTACGGGACCCGGACGGGCTGGCCCTCTCCAGCCGCAACCGCTACCTGACCGGCGCCGAGCGCGAGCAGGCGCTGGCGCTGTCCCGGGCGCTGCGGGCCGGCGCGGCCGAGGGCCCCGGCGGCGCCGGCCTCGTGCTGCTGGCCGCGACCGAGCAGCTGCGCGGCGTCGACGTCGACTACCTGGCCCTGCGCGGCGTCGACCTCGGTCCCGCCCCGGCCACCGGCCCGGCCCGGTTGCTGGTCTCGGCCCGGGTGGGTACGACCAGGTTGATCGACAACCTGCCGCTGACCCTGGGACCCGCATGAACGACCCGCGCCTGCCCCGCCGGCTGACCGCCGCCGCCCCGGGCTGGACCCACCGCACCGACGTGGTCGTGGTCGGCTCCGGCATCGCCGGGCTGTCGGCCGCGCTGCACGCCCGGGCCGCCGGCCACGCCGTCACCGTGGTGACCAAGGTCAACATCGAGGACGGCTCGACCCGGTGGGCCCAGGGCGGGATCGCGGCCGCGCTCGACCCGGCCGACTCGCCCGCCGCGCACCGGGCCGACACGCTGGAGGCCGGGGTCGGGCTGTGCGACGAGGCCGCGGTGACGGTGCTGGTCGAGGAGGGCCCGGGCCGGGTCCGCGAGCTGATCGGGCTGGGCGCGACGTTCGACCGGGACGAGGGCGGCGGGCTGTCGCTGACCCGGGAGGGCGGCCACCACCGCAACCGGATCATCCACGCCGGCGGCGACGCGACCGGGGCCGAGGTGCAGCGGGCGCTGGAGGTCGCGATCGCCCGCGACCCCGGCATCCACGTGGTCGAGCACGCGCTGGTCCTGGACCTGCTGACCGGCGCCGACGGGCGGGCCGCCGGCGTCACCCTGCACGTGCTCGGCGAGGGCAGCCCGGACGGGGTCGGCGCGGTGCTGGCCCGGGCCGTGGTGCTGGCCACCGGCGGGATGGGCCAGGTCTTCTCCGCGACCACCAACCCGGCCGTGTCCACCGGCGACGGCGTCGCGCTGGCGCTGCGGGCGGGGGCGGTGGTGACCGACCTGGAGTTCGTCCAGTTCCACCCGACCGCGCTGTGGCTCGGGGCCGGCGCGCACGGGCAGCAGCCGCTGGTCAGCGAAGCCGTGCGGGGCGAGGGCGCGGTCCTGGTCGACGCCGCCGGCAAGCCCTTCATGCAGGGCGTGCACGAGCTGGCCGACCTGGCTCCCCGCGACGTGGTCGCGAAGGCGATCCTGCGGGTGATGCAGGCCGAGGGGCTCGACCACGTCTGGCTGGACGCGCGCAAGCTCGGGCCGGACCTGCTGGGGAAGCGGTTCCCGTCGATCGTGGCCCGCTGCCGGCAGGCCGGGATCGACCCGGTGACCGAGCCGATCCCGGTCGTGCCGGCCGCGCACTACGCCTCCGGCGGCGTCCGCACCGACCTGCTCGGCCGCACCAGCGTCCCCGGCCTGTACGCCTGCGGCGAGGTCGCCTGCACCGGCGTGCACGGGGCCAACCGGCTGGCGTCCAACAGCCTGCTGGAGGGGCTGGTGTTCGCGGGCCGGATCGGGATCGACCTGGCCCGGTCCCTGCCGCCGCAGGCCGACCCGGTCGGGTCCGACGTCGCGACCGGGCTGGGCGACCCGGCCGGGCGGGACGCGCTGGCCCGGACCATGTCGGCCGGCGCGGGCGTGATCCGCACCGACGCCAGCCTGCACGAGGCGGCGCTGGCGCTGGCCGCGGCCGCCCCCGGGGCGTCCCCGTCGCCCGCGGCCTGGGACGCGACCAACCTGCACACGGTGTCGACGGCGCTGGTCGCGGCGGCCATCCGGCGCGAGGAGACCCGCGGCTGCCACTGGCGGGAGGACTTCCCGGACCGGGACGACGCGCGCTGGCGCGGGCACCTGCTGGCCGCCCTCGGCCCCGACGACGTGCTCACCGAGACCTTCCAGGCGGCCGGACGATGACCACCCCCACAGGCGCCCCGGGCCGCGGTCCGGCGGCCGGCGACCGGGCCGACCGCGACCCGGCCGCCGGCGGCTCGGCCGACCGCGACCCGGCCGCCGGCGACCCGGGCGGCAGCCCCATGAGCACGGGTCCGGCGGGGGGACCGGGGCTGGTCGGGGGCGGCACCCCGGACCTCGACCCGGCGTACGTCGGCGACGTCGTCCGGCGGGCGCTGGCCGAGGACCTGGCCGGCGGCGAGGACGTCACCTCCGCCGCCACCGTCCCCGCGGACCAGGTCGCGACCGGTGACCTGGTCGCCCGGGCCGACGGCGTCGTGGCCGGCCTCCCGGTGGCCCGGACCGTCTTCGCCACGGTCGACCCGGGCGTCCGCTGGGAGGCGCGCGCGCAGGACGGCGACCACGTCCGCCGCGGCGACGTCCTGGCCACCGTCACCGGCCCGACCCGCTCCCTGCTGACCGCCGAGCGCACCGCGCTCAACCTCCTCTGCCACCTCTCCGGCGTCGCCACCGCGACCGCGCAGTGGGTCGCGGCGGTCGAGGGCACGGGCGCCCGGATCCGCGACACCCGCAAGACCACCCCCGGTCTGCGGGCGCTGGAGAAGTACGCGGTCCGCCAGGGCGGCGGCGTCAACCACCGCATGTCCCTGTCCGACGCGGCGCTGGTCAAGGACAACCACGTGATCGCCGCCGGCGGCGTGGCCACGGCGTTCGCGCTGGTCCGGGCCACGTACCCGGACCTCCCGGTCGAGGTCGAGTGCGACTCCGTGGCCGACGTCCGGGAGGCCGTCGCGGCCGGCGCCGACCTGATCCTGCTGGACAACATGAGCCCGGCCGAGATGACCGAGGCGGTCGCGCTGGCGGCCCCGACCGCCCGCACCGAGGCCAGCGGCGGCCTGACCCTGGACACGGCCGCGGCGGTGGCCCGGACCGGCGTCGACTACATCTCCGTCGGCGCGCTGACCCACTCGGCCCGGATCCTCGACATCGCGCTCGACCTGAGGGAAGGCTAGTCCGTGCTGCTCGCGGTCGACATCGGCAACACCAACACCGTGCTCGGCGTCTTCGACGGGGCCAAGCTGGTCGAGTCCTGGCGGGTGAAGACCGACGCCCGGGACACCGCCGACGAGCTCGCCCTCACGTACCGGGGGTTGCTGGGGGGCATCGAGCTGGACGGGATCGCGGCCTGCTCGACCGTCCCGGCCGTGCTCGGCCAGGTGCGGATCATGCTGGACCGCTACTACTCGCACCTGCCGACCGTCGTGGTCGAGCCGGGCGTCCGCACCGGCGTCCCGCTGCTGTACGACAACCCGCGCGAGCTGGGCTCGGACCGGATCGTCAACGCGCTCGCCGCCTACCACCTCTACGGCGGGCCGTCGATCGTCGTCGACTTCGGCACCTCGACCAACTTCGACGTGGTCAGCGCCAAGGGCGAGTTCCTCGGCGGGGTGCTGGCGCCCGGCATCGAGATCAGCATCGACGCGCTCGCCTCCCGGGCCGCCCGGCTGGTCAAGGTCGAGCTGACCCGGCCGCGGGCGGTGATCGGCAAGAGCACGGTCGAGGCGCTGCAGTCCGGCATCCTGTACGGCTTCGCCGGCCAGATCGACGGCCTGGTCCGCCGGATCGTGGCCGAGCTGGGCGCGCCCGCGCAGGTGATCGCGACCGGCGGCCTGGCCCCGGTGGTGATCGCGGAGAGCGAGACCCTGCAGCACCACGAGCCCGACCTGACCCTGGTCGGGCTGCGCCTGGTCTACGAGCGCAACCGGTAGCGCTGCACCGTCGAGACGTACGGCATGAAGAAGTGCTGCCGCCCGACCAGCGCCGGATGGGTGCGGGCCAGCCGCCGGACCCGGTCCAGCAGCGCCGCCCGGTCGGCGTCCGGCAGCGTGATCACGTAGCTGCGGGAGCCGACCAGGTCGGCCAGCCCGTCCGCGTCCAGCTCCTGCTCGTACCGGAACCGGCCCAGCTCCTCGGGCTCGAACGGCCCCAGCGCGGCGGCGTCGTCGGCCCGGTGCGCGCCGGCGTGGTCGGCGTGATCGCCGACCAGGTCGGCCAGCGCGTGCACCCACGGCACCGAGTCGTCCCGGGAGTTGTAGAACAGCGCCAGCCGGCCGCCCGGCCGCAGCACCCGGGCCAGCTCCGGCAGCGCCCGGTCGGCGTCGAACCAGTGGAACGCCTGCCCGACCGTGACCAGGTCGACGGAGGCGTCCGGCAGCGGCAGGTCCTCGGCCCGGCCGGCCAGCACCTGGGCCCGCGACACCCGGTGCTTGAGCACCTTGAGCATCCCGGGCGCGGGCTCGACCGCGACCGTGCTGACCCCGGCCGCGCACAGCGCGGCGGTCAGCTTGCCGGTGCCGGCGGCGACGTCGACGGCGCGCAGGTCGGGCCGGCCGCGCAGCGGCGCCAGCGCGAACTCGACCGCCGCGCGCGGGTAGCCGGGCCGCCCCCGGTCGTACCCGACCGCGACTTCGGCGGCGGTCCAGGACGTGCGGCGGTCCTCGTCATTGCCCACCGGGCCGAGGCTACTGACCGGTCCGTGCGCTTCGGCCGATAGGCTCGCACGCCGTGACGCAGGCAGCCGCCGAGGAGACGAGCCCGGCCGTGACCGACGACGAGTTCTCCGAGCAGGAGCGCGTACGCCGGGAGAAGCTGGACCGCCTCCGGGCCGCCGGCTCCGACCCGTACCCGGTGGGCGTGCCCCG
>DATINN010000228.1:0-2103 GCA_035474175.1 Mycobacteriales bacterium
TCGGGGCCCGGATGCACACCCAGGACCAGGCCGCGACGCTGGTCGACACGTTCCTGGCCACGTCGTTCAGCGAGGACCCGCGGCACGCGCGGCGGATCCGGACCGTGGCCGAGTTCGAGGTCTCCACCGGGCGGCCGCCCCGCTCGCCCGCCCTCGGCCTCGACTGACGCCCCGCGCCGGTCCGCCCGCTCCGCGCGCAGCGGGCGTCCGGTCCGCCATTCGGCGCCCGGCGGGGCGTCCGGCCCGCGCGCCGGGATCCGGCGGCACGTCCGGCCCTCGGCGGGATCCGGCGGGGCGTCCGGCCCGCGCGGCGGGATCCGGCGGCGCCGGCCCGCTCAGCGGGCGCC
The DNA here is from genome assembly GCA_035474175.1 of Mycobacteriales bacterium. Taxonomy (GTDB): domain Bacteria; phylum Actinomycetota; class Actinomycetes; order Mycobacteriales; family CADCTP01; genus CADCTP01. The sequence goes on from DATINN010000228.1 coordinate 348, forward strand.
GGGGAGGGCGTCCGGCGGCACGTAGTGGCGCCGGACCACCACGACGTCCCGCTCGGCCTCGGCCAGGTCCGCCGCCGTCGGCTTCGCGGCGTCCCGCGCCCGCATCGCCCCCAGCACGCCCACCTGCGACGGCCCGGCGCCGCCCCTAGAACACCTCCGGCGACCACGGCTGCCGGTCGCCGGCGAACGCCCGGCTCGCCGCGACCAGCGCGCCCGGCGTCGACTCGGTGACCAGCCCGGCCGCCCGGAGCGCGACCAGCGTGGGGCCGCCGAGGTAGACCGTGCCGAGCTCGGCCGCGGACAGGGTCAGGTCGGCCGCGTCCTCGGTCGGCGCGCAGACCGCGCCGTCCGCGTCGCCCGACAGCCGCCAGCGCCGCGCGTTCCACGGGCAGAACTCGTCCCGCACGTCGAGCACCACGTCCACCGGCTGCGTGTACGTCCGCGCGGCCAGCGCCCGGCCGACGTCGGCCAGCCGCACCCAGAGCGAGTCGTAGAGGAAGCCCTCCAGCCCGCGCGGGTCGGCGACGAGCTGCGGCAGCGGGTCGTCCAGCGGGGCCTTGCCCCGGACCAGCTTCGGCACCAGGTCGATCCCGAACAGGAACGCCCACAGCGCCGCGTACGCCGCCGGGGTGGTGGCGAAGACGTCCTGGACCTGCACCTCGCTCTCGTTGCGCCGGGACGACCCGTCCTGCTTGATCCGGTAGGTCGCGTAGCCGCTGACCGACCCGTCCTGCTCGGTGTGCAGCGCGTGCCGGCGGGCGCTGGCGCCGTTGCGCCCGTGGGCCGGGTCGGCGATCAGCCGGTCGTTCCACCCACCTGGCCGGCTCAGGAACCCGGCCGTGCCCGGCCGGAGCGCCTCGTACACCGCCTGCTCGTGGGTCCGGGCCTGCTCCGCCGCCGCCAGCACCACCCGCCCGCTGCCGGTGGACACCTCGGGCCGCAGCCGCAGCCGGCTCTTCGTGCCCTCCCAGGCCAGCTGCCGGGCGGCCACGCCGTAACCGAAGCGCCGGTAGATGCCGCCCTCCGACGCCCACAGCACCGCCACCGGCTCCTGCTGGTCGTCGTGCAGCTCGGTGAGCTGGCGCCGCATGATCGCGGTGAGCAGCCCGCGGCGCCGGTGCGTCGGCTGCACGGACACGAACGTCACGCCGGCCGCCGGCGTCGGCCCGCCCGGCACGGTCAGGTCGCGGGTGTAGATCCCCGCCGTCGACACGATCGCGCCGTCGTCGAAGGCGGCCAGGCTGCGCTCGGGCTCGAAGATCGGGGCCAGCAGCTCCCGGTCGGCGTCCTCCGGCTCCTCACCGAAGACCTCGGCCAGCGTGCGGTAGAAGGCGGGCAGCTCGGTGCGGTCGACGGGGCGCAGCTCCAGGTCGGTCATGCCTGCTTCCTACTCCGGGCCACCGACGGAACGCGACGTCTTTGGCGTTGCCCGATCGGGCCGGTATCGATTCGGTTCCGCCGGACGCGATCGCGACCTCCGGTCGCTACTCTGCGCGCGGTCATGTGGCAACTGGGGGGACGTCTGACCGGCAGCGGACCGCGACTGCGCCGGCTCCTGGGAGACGTCGGGGCGGCGGCCGCTCTCGTCGCGCTGTCCGGGGTGCTCGCGCTGGGCGCGCTGGCGTACACCAGCGAGCTGCGGCCGGCCACCGTGCTGGCCATCCCGGTGCTGCTGGGCGGCCTGATCCTGCCGCTGCGGGAGATGCGGGTCCTGCTCTTGGCCTCGGTGCTGATGATCCTCCTGGTGGTGGCGACC
>DATINN010000229.1:0-27864 GCA_035474175.1 Mycobacteriales bacterium
CACCAGCGCACCCCGCACCCCCGGCACCCCGCCCAACGCCGCCAGCGGCCCCCGGGTCGTCATGCCGGCACCCGCTCGGCATCCGCGGTGAGGCGCCGGCGGAAGACCCAGTACGTCCAGGCCTGGTACGCCAGCACCACCGGCAGCCCGGCCCCCGCCACCCACGTCATCACGGTGAGCGTGTAGTCGCTGACCGCGGCGTCGGTGACCGTGACGTCGAAGGCGGGGTCGATCGTCGACGGCACCACGACCGGGAACGCCGACCCGAACAGCGTGGCCGCCGAGGCCAGCAGCACCGTGGCCCAGCCGGCGAAGGCCTGCCCCTCCCGGTCGACGCGCACCCGGGTCCAGGTGACGACGACGGCCAGTGCGGCGACCACCCACAGCACCGCGGTGACCGCCGTGCCGGAGCGCAGCTGCACCAGCCCGGCCCAGGCCAGCAGCGGCAGCGCCGCCAGCGGCGACCAGCGCAGCGCGAACGCCCGGGCCCGCAGCCGTACCGGGCCGTCGGTCTTCAGGGCCAGGAACAGCGCGCCGTGCACCACCGAGAAGCCGACCACCGCGGCCGCGCCGAGCAGCGCGGCCCAGCCCAGGCCGGCGAAGGCCCCGCCGACCCGCGTCCCGGCCCCGTCGATCGGCAGGCCGAGGGTGGTCGCGCCCAGCGCCGCGCCGACGCCGGCGGCGGCCACCAGCGAGCCGCCGGTGATGACGCGGGTCCAGGTGGCGTCCCAGCCCGGGTCGGGCGAGCTGTGCCGCCACTCGAACGCCACCGCGCGGACGATCAGCCCGAGCAGCACCAGCACGAAGGGCAGGTAGAGCGCCGGCAGCCAGGTGGCATACCAGCCCGGGAAGGCGGCGAACACCGCGCCGGCCGCGGTGATCAGCCACACCTCGTTGCCGTCCCAGACCGGGCCGATGGTGCGCAGCATCAGGTGCCGCTCGGCGGTGTCCCGGCCGAGCACCGGCAGCAGCGCGGCCACGCCGAAGTCGAAGCCCTCCAGCAGCAGGAAGCCGGTCCACAGCACCGCGACGGCGGCGAACCACAGGGTCGACAGGTCCACGGTCAGGCTCCTAGTACGCGAAGGACAGGACGTCGTCGTCGGCGCGGTCGTCCCCGGGCCGCGGGTCGGCGGCGCCGGCACCGTCACCGGGCCCGTCGTCCCGGCGGGAGGACCCGACCGCCGGCGGCGCCGGTCTGGTGTCGCCAGTGGTGACGCCGCCGCGGACCAGCCGGACGAGCAGGACCACCTCCACCACGGCCAGCGCGCCGTAGAGCAGGCCCAGGCTGATCAGCGAGGTCAGCACCTCGGCCGCGGTGACGCCGGGGGAGACGGCCTGGGCGGTGAAGAAGTACACCTGCTGCCCGACCGGGACGTCGGGGTTGGGGTACACGACGAAGGGCTGGCGGCCCATCTCGGTGAAGATCCACCCGGCCGCGTTGGCCGCGAACGGTGCCCCGACCGCGAGCAGCGACCCGTACACGCCGATCCGGGACGTCGGCACCCGGCGGCGCCGGGTCGCCCACAGCGCGTACGCCCCGACCGCGGCCGAGACCGCGCCCATCCCGATCATCAGCCGGAAGCCCCAGTACGTGACGGCCAGCACCGGCGTGTAGTCGATCGGCTGCCCGGCCCGGTTGCCGAAGGAGGGGTCGTCGGGGTACGTGGCGCCGTAGGTCCCGGCGTACTCCTGCTGCACCTCCTTGATGCCCGGGACGGCGGTGGAGAAGTCGTGGTGGGCCAGGAAGGACAGCACCGCGGGGATCGTGTAGCTGTGCACGTCGTCGCACTCGTTGGAGCCGAGCTTGCCCCAGGCGAAGATCGAGAACGGCGCCGGCGCCCGGGTCTCGCACAGCGCCTCGGCCGAGCTCATCTTCAGCGGCTGCTGCTCGTACATCAGCCTGCCCTGCCAGTCGCCGGTGAGCGCGACGAGCGCGAACGCGGCCAGCGACACGTACCCGCCGAGGCGGACCGAGCGGCGCCACACGGCGAAGTCGACCTCGGTGTCGGGCGCCCCGGCCCGGGCCCGGCGGCGCAACTGGTAGAGGCCGACGCCGACGAGCAGCGCGCCGGCGACCATCAGCGCGGCCACGACGGTGTGGCTGAAGGCGGCCAGGGCGGTGTTGTTGGTCAGGACGGCGCCGAAGTCGACCTGCCGCGGGCGGCCGTCGGCGCCGACCGTCACGCCGACCGGGTGCTGCATCCAGGAGTTGGCCGCGATGATGAAGTACGCGCTGACGACCGAGCCGATGACCGCGGCCCACAGCGACGCCAGGTGCAGCTTCTTCGGGATCCGGCCCCAGCCGAAGATCCACAGGCCGAGGAACGTCGACTCCAGGAAGAACGCGAGCAGCGCCTCCATGGCCAGCAGCGAGCCGAAGACGTCCCCGACGAAGCGCGAGTACGCACTCCAGGCCAGGCCGAACTGGAACTCCTGGACCAGCCCGGTGGCCACCCCGAGCACGAAGTTGATCAGGTAGACCCGGCCCCAGAAGCGGGTCATCCGCAGCCACTCCGGCCGGCCGGTGCGCACCCACTGGGTGTGCATCACGGCGACCAGGATCCCCAGGCCGATGGTCAGCGGGACCATCAGGAAGTGGTAGACGGTCGTGATGCCGAACTGCCAGCGGGCGATGTCGAGCACGTCCACGTCGCTGCTCCTCCTGGGTCCGGCGAGGCCGTCGAGTCATTTCTACGCCTTGTAGAGATGCTCTTCCACGTCCGGTGGAGACTGGCGGTGTGAGGTCGCGGACACCAGGGCCGTTGGTCCCGCCACCCGTCCTACGCTGGATCGAGCACCCGTACGGGAGGAGCACCGTGGCGTCGCTGGGTGACCTGGAGCGCACCGTCATGGACGTGCTGTGGGCCGCCGACCGTCCGGTCGCCGCGCCCGAGTTGCGCGAAGCGCTCCGCTACCGCGAGCTGGCGCTGACCACCGTGCACACCGTGCTGTCGCGGCTGGAGGGCAAGGGCTTCGTCGAGCACGACGACGCCCGGCCGCGCCGGTTCCGGGCCCGGGCCAGCCGGGCCGAGCACGCCGCCGAGCTGATGCACGAGGTCCTCGGCCGGGCCGGCGACCGGCAGGCGGTGCTGGCCCGGTTCGTCGGCGGCGTCGACCCGGAGGAGGCCCGGCTGCTGCGCGAGCTGCTGGGGAGCGGCCCGGACGCCGGCTGACGTGCTGCCCGCGACCGCCGCCGGGCTCGCGGTCCTCGCGGCGCTGCTCGCGGGGCCGGTGCCGGCCCTGCTCGGGCGGGCCCGCTGGCCGCGGCGCGACCCGCTGGTGGCGCTGGTCTGCTGGCAGGCGGTCGGGCTGGCCGGCGGCCTGTCGATCCTCGGCGCGCTGCTGGTGCACGGCCTGGCGCCGTGGGGCCGCTCGCTGCCCGGGGCGGGCCGGGCCGCGCTGACCGGGGCGCCCGCCCTCGACCCGGTCCGCGGCGACCACTGGATCGCGCTGACCCTGGCCGCCGTCCTGGCCGCGGAGCTGCTCGGCGTCCTGGCGCTGTCCTGGGTACGCACGGCCCGTGCCCGCCGCCGGCACCGGGAGCTGCTCGAGCTGGTCGTCGAGCCGGCGGCCGCGGCCCCGGACGCCCGGCTGCTGGAGCACCCGGCGCCGGTGGCGTTCTGCCTCCCCGGCGCCCGGCCGCTGCTGGTGCTGTCCTCGGGCATGGTCGCCGAGCTCGACGACGGGCAGCTGGCCGCGGTCGTGGCCCACGAGCGGGCCCACCTGGTCGAGCACCACCACCTCTACCTGCTGCCGTTCGTGGCCTGGGAGGCGGCGCTGCCGCTGCTGCCCGCGGCCGGCCGGGCCCACACCGCGGTGCGGGAGCTGGTGGAGATGCGCGCCGACGACCGCGCGCTCGCGTCGCTGGCCGGACCGAACCCGCGGCGGACGCTGGCGCAGGCCATCGTGGTGGCGGCCGGGGGCGGCGGCGGGGTGCCCGACGGTGCGCTGGCGGCGGGCGGGAGCGCGGTCGGGGCCCGGGTCCGCCGGCTGCTCGACCCGCCGGCGCCGCTGCCCGCGGCCGCGCGGGGCGCCGCCCTGCTGGCCGCCGGGCTCCTCCTGCTCGTCCCGACCGCCCTCCTCCTGGCCCCCGCCCTCGGCTGAGCCCCGGAGCCGGGCCCCCGCCGCACGCCTGCGCGGCCTCGGCTGAGCCCCTGCGCCGGCTGAGCCCCTGCGCCGGCTGAGCCCCTGCGCCGGCTGAGCCCCTGAGCCGGCTGACCCCCTGCGCCGGCTGACCCCCTGCGCCGGCTGACCCCCTGGCGGCTGGCCCCCAGGCCGGCTGAGCCCCTGCGCCGGCGGCGCGGGTGAGCGGCCCGGCTCAGCCGGCCATGTCGACGGGCATGAGCAGGGACCAGTCGGCGCCGTCGGGGAGGCGGATCGCCAGCGGCGTGATCGGCCCGTCCAGCTCCAGGACGAGCTGGTCGTGGCGGCCGAGCGCGTCCAGCAGGTAGTCGCGGTTGACGCCGACCGCGAGCGTGCCGCCGGCGCCGCCGACGCCCAGCTCGCCGCCGTCGAGCGTCAGCACGATCGCGTCGTACGCGACCCCGTGGTGGTCCTTGCGCGTCGCCGCCCCGGCCGACACCGCGGCCCGGAAGGCGGGCCCGTCGACCACGACGCGGTGCGCGGCCGGGGCGGGCTCCAGCCGCCGCCAGTCCGGGAACCCGTCGGCCGCCGCCGGCACCCGCACCGTCCGGTCCCCGGCCGTCACGACCAGCTCGGCCCCGTCGCCGGTGACGGTGAACGCGGTCCCGCGCACCGCGGCGACGACCGCGACCGGCAGGAACGCCCGCCCGCTCACCCCGGGAGCGGGCGCGGTCGCCACCGCCAGCCGGTACCGGTCGGTGGCGACGACGTGCAGCGTGCCGTCGACGGCGTCGAGCAGCACCCCGTGCAGGGCCGGGTACGCCGGATCGCGGCCGATCGCGTACGCGACGGCGTCGAGGGCGGCGGCGGGGACGGTGAGGTTCACGAGGGGCTCCGATCGGCCGAGGAACGTGCGGACCGCGGAGAGCTCCCGGCGGGCGGCGGCGAGGCCGTCCTCCAGCGCGGCCAGGTGCGCGTCCAGCACCGGCCCCGGGTCGGCCCCGTCGAGCAGGGCGCGGACGGACGCCAGCGGCAGCCCGACCCGGCGCAGCCGCGCGATCAGCCGCGCGGCCGCGACCTGCTCGACCGCGTACCGCCGGTAGCCGGTGCGGGGGTCCACGGAGGCGGGCACCAGCACCCCGGCCCCGTCGTAGAACCGCAGCGCGCTGACCGACAGCCCGGACTGGCGGGCCAGTGCACCGATCCCCAGCAAGCTCTCCACGACCCCGAACCCTGCTTCCTCGACCGACTCGAGAGTCAACCCGTGAACCGGGCCGCGTTCACCCGGCAGATCTCCGCCCACGGCGTCGGGCGCAGCCCCAGCGCCGCCTCGCTCGCCGAGGAGTCCAGCACGTACGGCCGGGTGAACTGGTAGCGGGTCTCCTCCAGCTCGGCCAGCTGCTTCTGGAACAGCCCGGCCACCCGCAGCGCCAGGTGCGGCACCGCCCGCACCGGCACCGGGTCGATGCCGGCGGCCCGGCAGTGGTCCTGCACGGCCTCCCGCTGGGTGCGCGGCGGGTTGGTGGGCACGTGCCAGACCCGGCCCAGCGTGGCCTCGGACGAGGCCGCGGCCACCTGCGCCCGGGCCACGTCCCCGACCCAGGTGAACGAGTGCGGCAGGTCGACCCGGCCGATCATCCGCACCGGCTTGCCGGCCAGCGCCCGCGGCAGCACCCGGTCCAGGTGGCTGTCGGCGTTGGCGCCGACGAAGTCCGACGCCCGCACCTCGACCGCCCGCAGCCGCCCGGCCGCGTGCCGGGCCATCGCCTCGGCGGTCAGGTGCGCCCGCAGCGTCGCCTTGGCGCCCGGCGCCCGGTCCGGCAGGCCCTCCCGCATCGGCCCGTCCACCGGCCCGTACGGGTAGAGGTTGCCGGTGATGGCGAGGACCGCGCCGGTCGCCTCGGCCGCGGTCAGGAAGGCGTCGGTCAGCGGCGGCCACTGCTGGGCCCAGAGCGCGTAGTTCGGCGGGTTGACGGACAGGTGCAGGACGTCGGCGCCCGTGGCCGCGGCGGTCAGCGCGCCGGCGTCGGCGGCGTCGACCGTGCCCCGCCGCACGCCGGGCAGGTCCGGACCGCGCCCGGACCGGCTCAGCAGCGCGACGTCGTGCCCCTCGGTGACCAGGTGGCGGGCGATCGCGGTGCCGATCGGGCCCGACCCGACCACGACGTGGTTGCTCATGACGTTCCTTCCGAAGACGACGGAGAGCAGTGCTCTCGTTTGTGAGCACCAGCCTCCATCGCCGGTGGCGCGCTGTCAAGAGCAGTGCTCTTGTTTGTGACCACCGCTCTCGTTAGGGTGACGGCATGGCAGGCGTACGCGAGCGGGTCCGGCAGGAGACGACCCGCGAGATCCTCGACACGGCCCGGCGGCAGCTGGCCACGGTCGGCCCCGTCACCCTGTCCCTGCGGGCCGTCGCCCGCGAGGTCGGCCTGGCCTCCTCGGCCGTCTACCGCTACTTCGCCAGCCGGGACGAGCTGCTCACCGCGCTGATCGTGGCCGCGTACGACGACCTCGGGGCGGCCGTCGAGCAGGCCGAGGCGCGGGTGCCGCGGGACCGGCACGCCGCCCGCTGGCAGGCGATCTGCGTCGCCGCCCGGCGCTGGGGGCTGGACCACCGGCACGAGTTCACGCTGGTCTACGGCACGCCGGTGCCGGGCTACGTCGCCCCGCCGGACACCGTCGACGCCGCGATCCGGGTGCAGCGGCTGCTGATCGCCCTGGGCCGCGACATCGGCGCGGCGCCCGCGACCGCGCCGCCCGGCCTGCCGGCGGCGTACCCGGACCTGTTGGAGACGGTCGGCCCCGAGCTGCCGGCCGAGCAGGCGGTGCTCGGGATCGTGGCCTGGACCTGGCTGATCGGCCGGATCTCGGTCGAGCTCAACGGCCAGCTCGTCGGCGTCGTCGACCCGGCCGGGGCCGACGACGCCTTCGCCTGGGAGGCCGCCGCGATCGGAGCGGCGACCGGCCTGGCGCCCACGGCCGGCTCGCCGCCGAAGGCCGGTTCGGCGGCCAAGGCCGGTTCGGCGCCGAAGGCCGGTTCGGCGCCGACGGCCGGTTCGGCGGCCAAGGCCGCCGACCTCGCGCCTTAGGCCAGCTTGGCGCCGACGGCGAGCAGCTTGGAGCGGAAGTTCTCGTAGCCGCGGTCCAGCAGCGAGGCGCCCGAGATCGTCGAGGTGCCCTGGGCCGACAGCGCCGCCAGCACGTACGAGAAGCCGGCCCGCAGGTCGGGCACGTGCAGGTCGGTGCCCTGCAGCTTGGCCGGGCCGACGATGACGGCGGAGTGCCGGTGGTTGCGCGAGCCGAACCGGCACGGGGTCGAGCCCAGGCACTCGGTGAAGACCTGGATCTGCGCGCCCAGCGCCCGCAGCGCCTCGGTGTAGCCGAGGCGGTCCTCGTACACGGTCTCGTGCAGGACGGTCACGCCGTCGGCCTGGGTCAGCGCGGTGATCAGCGGCGGCTGCCAGTCGGTCATGAAGCCGGGGTGCACGTCGGTCTCGATGACCAGCGGCCGCGGCATCGGCCGCTCCCGCCAGAACGTGACCTCGCCGCCGTCGGTGGAGAACTCGAAGTCGCCGCCGGCCCGCCGGTAGACGTTGAGGTAGGTGGACAGGTCGCCCTGCCGCACCCCGGAGACCGTGATCCGCCCGTCGGTGGCCAGCGCCAGGCCGGCCCAGGACGCGGCCTCGAGCCGGTCGGGCACCGCGGTGTAGTCGACCCCGCGCAGCTGGTGCACGCCGGTGACCTGGATCGACCGGTTGGGCTTGACCGTGATCAGCGCGCCCATCCGCTGCAGCATCCCGATCAGGTCCATGATCTCGGGCTCGACCGCGGCGTTGTGCAGCACCGAGTCGCCGGCCGCGACGACCGCGCCCAGCAGGAACTGCTCGGTCGCGCCCACGCTCGGGAACGGCAGGTCGATGATCGCGCCCCGCAGCCCGGCCGGCGCGGTCAGGATGTAGCCGGTGTCGGTGCGCTCGGCGTGCGCGCCGAACGCGCGCAGCACGTCCAGGTGGAACCCGACCGGCCGCTCGCCGATGCTGCAGCCGCCCGGCCGCCAGATCTCGGCCTGCCCGGTCCGGTGCAGCAGCGGGGCGCAGGTCAGCACCGGGATGCGGCTGCGCTCGTGGAAGACGGCCAGCTCGCCCTGCCCGGCCAGGTGCACGTCGCGGGCGGTGATGGTGACCACGCCCTCGCCCGGGTCGGACGTGGTGGTGGAACCGAGCGCCTCGACCAGGTCGGCCACGATGCCGATGTCACGGACGAACGAGACGTTGCGGATGGTGACGGCCTGCTCGGTCAGCAGCGCCGCGACCATCAGCTTCGGGACCGCGTTCTTCGAGCCGCGCACCGGGACGGTCCCGTAGAGGGGGGTGCCACCGGTCAGGTGCAGCGTGTCGTCGACGGTCATCGAGCTGGGATCTCCGTTCGGTCGCTCCGGGTGGGGCACGTCGTGCTCCAACCACGTTCCCCGGAGATGATGTTCCCGCCCCGGTCTCATGACGCCGTACGGGCCCGGTTCGTTGCGTCCGTACGGCGGGTGAGACTACCTCGCTCGACGTTCCTCGGTCGTTTCGCCGGTCGGTCGGCGCGGCCCCGGGGTGTCGCCGGGCAGGCGCGTCCCCAGTAGCCTCCTGCCGGGCCTTTGCGGGGGGAGGACCGGACCGGGACGAGGCATACCTGAGGGGATCGATGACGCAGAGCACCCTGCCGGGCACCGGACCGTGGTCCTGGCTGGAGCCGGGTCTGTGGGTCTACCGGGCTCGCGAGCTCGACCTGCTGGGCCAGGCGGACGAGCTGCTGGCCGGGGCCGCGCCCGCGGCCCGCACCGGCGGCTCGGAGCTGCTGGAGGCCAAGCGGCGCCTGCACCAGGCCGGGATCGGGGCGGCCACCGCCCCGGCGGCCGTCGGCGGCGGCGGCCACCGCTACGTGGTGCAGGTCGGGATCCAGTTCCTGGCCGGCTACCGGGACCTCAACCTGCGCGACGCCGCCCACGTCGGGCACGGCGCGCTGCTGGCCCAGGACCCGGAGTGGCACGGCCGGCCGGAGCTGGCCGCGGTGATCCGCGGCTCGCTGGTCGGGCTGGCCACCACCGAACCGGCCACCGACCCGCAGGGCGACCCGGAGCTGGCCGCGGTGTCCACCCGCGCCGTCCGTACGGGCGAGGGCTGGGAGATCACCGGCCGCAAGGCCTGGGTGTCGCGGGTGCTGGAGGCGGACGCGTTCGTGGTGTTCGCGCGCAGCCCGGAGCACCTGGGCGCGTTCTACGTGCCGGCCGGGGCGGCCGGGATGACGGCCGAGGCCGCGCCGCGCCCCGACGGCGGCGCCGTCACCCGGGCCTGGTCCTGGGGTGACCTCGTGCTGGACAAGGTGACGGTGCCGGCCACGGCCGTGCTGGGCGCCTCCGTGGGCGGCGTGGCGGTGTTCCGCCGGCACCTGGCCGACTACCGCCCGCTGGTCGCCGCGACCTGCCTGGGCGCGGCCGCGGCGGCGGTGGACGACTGGGTCGAGCGGGTGCTGGGCGCGCCCAACCTGGGCCAGGGCCTGCCCGACCCGGTGGTGCAGCGGCTCGGCGACCTGCGCGGCCGGGTCATCCTGGCCCTGGGCGGCCTGTTCACCGGTGCCGCCCGGCCCGGCGGCGTCGACGGCTCCTGGTCGAAGCTGGTCAAGGCCCAGGCCGTCAACACCGCGATCGAGGTGGTGCGGGCGGTCGAGCACGAGATGGAGACCGTGCCGGGCGGGGTGCCGGCCGACGCGCTGGAGACGGTGCGGCGGGCCCGGGCCGAGCTGTCGGCGTTCGAGGCGGCGGACGGGGCGCCGGCGCCGCTGCTGCGCTCGGCCGGGGAGCGGTTCGTGCGCTACTCGGCGGCGATCCTGGACGAGATCTCGGAGCCGACCTCGACCATGCCGCGGCCCCGGCTGTCCGACTGAGCTACCTACCGGGCAGTAACCACAGCGTGACCGAACGTCCCTACCTCGTTCCACATCCTGTAGTCAAGACTTTACTTTCTGGTGCGGACCGAGCAAGCTCTGCCCCCTACGGGGCTTCGGGATCGCCGTAAGAATCCCGCTGCGACAGCTGAATCTGACTTCCCCGCGAGACGGGGGCGGCTTCCCAGTGCCGGGCCCGCCCCCGTCACCCAATTCTGGGGTGACGTCACGCTCAGTCGACCTTGCGGGCCCCGTCGGACGGCGTCGCCGCGAAGAACCCCGGCTCGCCGAACCCCGCCCCCGTGTACGCGGCCACCACCGCGTCCCGGACCGCGGCCTCCCGGTCGACCGGCACCAGCGCCAGCACGCAGCCGCCGAAGCCGCCGCCGGTCATCCGGGCCCCGAGCGCGCCGGCCTCCTCCGCCGCCGCGGCCAGCAGGTCGACCCGCGGCACGGTGATCTCGAAGTCGTCCCGCATGGACGCGTGCGAGGCCGACAGCAGCGGGCCGACGTCCTCGACCCGGCCGTCCCGCAGCGCCGCCACGGTCGCCAGCACCCGGGCGTCCTCGGTCACCACGTGCCGGGCCCGCTTGAGCTGCACGCCCTCCAGCCGGTCCAGGTCGGCCTCGGTCGCGTCCCGCAGGGCCGGCACGCCCAGCGTCGCCGCGGCGGCCTCGCAGTCGCGCCGGCGCTCCCCGTATGCGCCGTCGGTGAGCTGGTGCGGCGCCCGGCTGTCCATCCCGAGCACGACCAGGCCGGCCGCGGCCACGTCCAGCGGCACCTGCTCGGCCTCCAGGCTGCGGCAGTCCAGGAACAGCGCGTTGGCCGCGGTGCACAGCATCGCGGCCATCTGGTCCATCATCCCGCTCGGGATGCCGACGTAGTCGTTCTCGACCCGCTGCGCCAGCAGGGCCAGGTCCTTGGGCGCCATCCCGGCGCCGAGCAGGTCGTCCAGGGCGGCCGCGACCGAGCACTCCAGCGCGGCCGAGGAGGACAGCCCGGCGCCGACCGGCACCCGGCCGTCGACGACCACGTCGAAGCCGCCGCCGACGTCGTGCCCGGCCTGGCCGAAGGCCCACACCACCCCGGCCACGTACGACGACCAGCTCTCCTCGGCCCCGGGGGCCAGGTCCGCGACCCGGACCGAGGCCTCCCCGCGCTGCACCGAGCGCATGGTGACCAGCCCGTCGGAGCGAGCCGTCACGGTCGCCGTCGTCGCGAACGGCAGCGCCAGCGGCAGCACGAACCCGTCGTTGTAGTCGGTGTGCTCGCCGATGAGGTTCAGGCGCCCGGGCGCCGTCCAGGTCGTCACGACCGGGACTGTACGAACTCCCAGGCGTCCGCGACCATCTCGTCGACCGTCGGCTTGCGCGGCACCCAGCCCAGCTCGTCGCGGATGCGCGCGCTGGAGGCGACCAGCACGGCCGGGTCGCCGCCGCGGCGGGGCCCGACCTCGGTCGGCACCGGGTGCCCGGTGACCCGGCGGACGGCCTCGACCACGTCCAGCACCGAGAAGCCGGCGCCGTTGCCGAGGTTGTAGATCCGGTGCTCGCCGCCGGTGGCCCCGGCCAGTGCCAGCAGGTGGGCCTCGGCCAGGTCGTCGACGTGCACGTAGTCCCGGATGCAGGTGCCGTCCGGGGTCGGGTAGTCGGTCCCGAAGATCCCGAACGCGGCCCGCTCGCCCCGCACGACCTGCAGCGCGATCGGGATGATGTGCGTCTCGGGCGAGTGCCGCTCGCCCTGCGGTCCGGACGCGCCGGCCACGTTGAAGTAGCGCAGGCTGACCGCGGCCAGCCCGTGGGCCTTCGCCTCGGACGTGATCATCATGTCGACGGCCAGCTTGGAGGCCCCGTACGGGTTGGTCGGCCGGGTCGGCGCCGTCTCCACGATCGGCACCTGCTCCGGCTCCCCGTACGTCGCGGCGGTGGAGGAGAAGACCAGCCGCGGCACCGCGGTGGCCCGCATCGCGTCCAGCAGGGCCAGCGTGCCGGCCACGTTGGTGTGCCAGTAGAGCTCCGGGTGCTCGACCGACTCGCCCACCAGCGCCTTGGCCGCGAAGTGCAGCACCCCGTCGTACGGGTCGCCGTCGGCGAGGACGGAGCCGGCGTCGGTGATCGAGCCGTCGACGAAGCGGGCCCCGTCCGGGACGGAGTCGGCGTGCCCGGTGGACAGGTCGTCCAGCACGGTCACCTCGTGCCCGGCCCGCAGCAGGTGCAGCGCGACCACGCCGCCGATGTAGCCGGCCCCGCCGGTCACGAGCAGCCGCACGTACCCTCCCCGATCTCGACCCGCCCGGCCCGCCCGGACCCCGCGCCCGGACCCGCCGGGAGGGGCCGACCGTACACTGACGCGGGTGAGTGGCACCTGGTCGGACGCCCTGCTCGTGCTGCTCTTCGTGCTGCTCGGCGGGTGCTTCTCGGCGGCCGAGATCGCGCTCGTCTCGCTGCGCGAGAGCCAGGTCAAGGCGCTGGTCGAGCGGGGCGCCCGGGGCGAGCGGCTGGCCAAGCTGGTCAGCGATCCCAACCGGTTCCTGGCCGCGGTGCAGGTCGGGGTCACGCTGGCCGGGTTCTTCTCCGCCGCCTTCGGCGCCGCCACGCTGGCCGAGCCGTTCGGGGACCTGCTGCGGCGGGTCGGGCTGCCGGACGGGCTCTCGGACACGCTCGCGTTCGTCGGCATCACCATCCTCATCTCGTACGTGTCGCTGGTGCTGGGCGAGCTGGCGCCCAAGCGGCTGGCGCTGCAGCGCACGGAGGCGCTGGCGCTGCTGGCGGCCGCGCCGCTGGACCGGATCGCGACGCTGGCCCGGCCGGTGATCTGGCTGCTGTCGAAGACCACCGACGGCGTGGTCCGGCTGGCCGGCGGCGACCCGGGCGCCAACCGGGAGGCGATCACCGACGAGGAGCTGCGCGGGCTGGTGGCCGCGCACGAGTCGCTGCCGGCGGACGAGCGCAAGCTCATCGACGACGTGTTCTCGGCCGGCGACCGGCAGGTCCGGGAGGTGATGGTGCCGCGGACCGAGGTCGACTTCCTCGACATCGGCACCACCGTGTCCCGGGCCGCGCGGGTGGCCCGGGAGGCGCCGCACTCGCGCTACCCGGTGGCCCGGCGCGACTCCGACGACGTGATCGGCTTCGTCCACATCCGCGACCTGCTCGACCCGGACGTGCCCGGCGGGCGGGCCGCGACCGTGGGCGGGCTGGCCCGCGAGGTCAAGCGGCTGCCGGGCACGAAGAAGGTGCTCAGCGCGCTGTCGGAGATGCGCCGCGAGGGCCACCACCTGGCCATCGTCGAGGACGAGTACGGCGGGACGGACGGGATCGTCACCCTCGAGGACCTCATCGAGGAGCTGATCGGCGACATCCGGGACGAGTACGACGAGGCCGGCGCGGCGCCGGCCCGGCCCGGCGGCCCGGCCGAGGTCGACGGGCTGCTCAACCTGGACGACCTGTTCGAGCAGACCGGGCTGCGGCTGCCCGAGGGGCCGTACGAGACCGCGGCCGGGTGGGCGATGTGGAAGCTCGGCCGGCTCCCGGTCCGCGGCGACACGCTCACCGCGCGGCCGGAGGGGACCGAGCGCACGGACCCCGACGACGCGTCGCAGGGGTTGTGGACGGTGGAGATCCTGGCCCTGGACGGGCGCCGAGCATCCCGCCTCAAGGTCGTCCCGCCCGAGGCCGTCCCGCCGCTCCCCCCGGCCGAGCATCCGGCTGACCACCCGGCCGACGACCGGGCCGAGCACCCGGCCGATCACCCAGCAGCGCCGCCCGAGCGGGGTTCGGCGACGGCCTCGGCGGCGGGCTGAGCGGCACCGGGGTGCCGCCCGCGCGGGGATCGACGGCGGCGGCGGGCTGATCGGCGCCGGGGTGCCGCCCGGGCGGGGTTCGGCGGCGGCGGGCTGATCGGCGCCGGGGTGCCGCCCGAGCGGGGTTCGGCGCCGGCGGCGGGCTGAGCGGCAGGCGGGTGGATTTCCGGCCGCGGCGCGGCGGCGGACAGCGGGCACTGATCTAATCGCCGCGTGTCCGATCCGGCCCTGCTCACCCTCGGCGTGGCGATCTCCGTGCCGTCGCCGTGGCGGGAGGAGCTGACCGGCTGGCGGGAGCGGGTCGGCGACCCGGAGGCCGGTCGCGTCTTCCCGCACGTCACGCTGCTGCCGCCGACGGAGGTCCCGGCGGCCGCGATGCCGGAGATCGAGGACCACCTGGCCGCGGCGGCCGACGCGCACCGCCCGTTCGAGATCCACCTGGCCGGCACCGGCACCTTCCGCCCGGTCTCCGACGTGGTGTTCGTGGTGGTCGCGGCCGGCATCGCCCAGTGCGAGCAGCTGGAGGCGCGGGTCCGCTCCGGCCCGCTGGCCCGGGAGACCCGCTTCCCCTACCACCCGCACGTCACGGTCGCCCACGACATCCCGGACGAGGGGCTGGACCGCGCGTACGAGGGGCTGGCCGGGTTCGACGCGCGCTTCCCGGTGGCCGGGTTCACGGTGTTCGAGCAGGAAAACGGCGGGGTATGGGTCACCCGGAAGGATTTCGTGCTGCGGGGGGACTGACATGGCCGGCCTCAAGGACCGGGTGACCGGGACGCTGCGCCGGCAGCGGGCCAGGCGCCCGTGGCTGGACCACCTGATCCGGGCGTACAAGCAGTACAAGGACGCCAACGGGGACCACGTCGCCGCCGCGATCACCTACTTCAGCTTCCTGGCCCTGTTCCCGCTCCTGCTGCTGGGCGCCTCGGTCGCCGGCTTCGTGCTCGCCAGCAACGACGAGCTCCAGGATCGCCTGCAGAAGGTGATCAGCGACAACGTGCCGGGCTCGCTCGGGTCGACGATGGCCGAGGCCGTGCAGTCGGTCATCGACCACCGCGGCAGCATCGGGATCATCGCGCTGGTCGGCGTGGCGTACGCGGGGCTGGGCTGGGTCGGCAACCTGCGCAGCGGCGTGCAGATCGTGTGGGCCGGCGAGGTCGAGAAGGAAAACTTCGTCAAGGCCAAGCTGGCCGACCTGCTGATCCTGATCGGCCTCGGGCTCGGCATCGTGCTGTCGATCGCGCTCACCTCCGGCGGCACCGCGGCCACCAACGCCGTGGTCCGGGCGCTGCACCTGGACGGCGTGACCGGGATGGGCACGCTGGTCGCGGTGATCGGCATCCTGCTGGCGCTGGCGGCAGACACGCTGCTGTTCATGTGGATGTTCACCCGGCTGCCGGGGCGGCCGATCCGCTACCGGACCGTGCTGCGCGGGGCGCTGTTCGCCGCCGTCGGCTACGAGATCCTCAAGGTCGTCGGGACCACCTACATCGCCAACGTGACGTCCAACCCGACGTACGGGCCGCTGGCCGGCGTGATCGGGCTGCTGGTGTGGATCGACCTGGTCTCCCGGTTCCTGCTGCTGTCGGCGGCCTGGACCGCGACCGGGCCGCAGCCGGTCGTGCCGGGCGACGGGCCGGAGCCCGAGGAGGGGTTCGCGGTGCCGGTGGACGGGCGGCCGCGGCGCGGGATCGTCGGACCGGCCCCGGCCGGCGCCGCCGAGGACGCGCGCGAGACGCCGACGCCGGCGGCCGTGGCGGGGGCGCTGGTCGGCACCGGCGCGCTGCTCGGGGCCGGGGCGACCGCCGCCGGCACCCGCTACCTCCGCCGCCGCAAGACCCCCACCGGGTAGCCGGGCGCGGGGTCAGGGGCGGCGGGCGAGGGTGATCGCGCCCCAGCCGAGGAGGACGAGCGCGACCAGACCGCCGCCGAGCAACCACAGGGGCCGGGTGGAGCCGCCGGTCGTGTCCTGGCCGACCGCGGCGACCGCGGGCGCCGACGGGGCCGGGGCGCCGGGTGTCGCCGACGGCGTCGAGCCCGGCACCGCGGGGGAGACCAGCGTCCCGACCGGCGCCAGCGTCCGCGGCAGCGAGAACCCCCAGTCCAGCATCCGCCCGGCCTGCACCGAGATGTTGTCCGGCTTGTGCTCGCCGTACATGAACGTGACGATCAGCCGCCGGTTCCCCTTCTTGGCCGCGCCGATGAAGGAGTGGTGCGCGGCGTCGGTGAACCCGTTCTTCCCGCCGAACGCGCCCGGGTAGTTGTAGAGCAGCTTGTTGTCGTTGGCGAACTCGAACGCCTTGTACCGCGTGCCCTGGGCCGGGATCTTCCCCCGCGTCCGCGCCGTGTACCGGCGGAAGTCCGGCCGCGCCAGCCCCGCCCGCGCGATCAGCGCCAGGTCGTACGCCGAGGTCAGCTGGTGCGGCCCGTCCAGCCCGGACGGCGTCGCCGCGTGCGTGTCGTACGCCTGCAGCGCGGCCGCCTTCGCGTTCATGGCCGCGACGGTGCGCGGGACCGACCCGGCGACCCGGGCCAGCGCGTTGGCCGCGTCGTTGCCCGAGGCCATCATCATCGCCTGGAACAGCAGGTCGATCGTGTAGTGCCCGTGCTCGACGAGGCCGACCCGGGTGCCGTCCACGTTGACATCGGCATAGCTGACGGTGACCTTGCGGGTCCGGTCGGTCAGCTGCGGCAGCAGCGTCACCGCGGTCAGCCACTTCAGCGTGCTGGCCGGCGGGAACCGGCCGTGCGCGTCCCGGGCCGCCAGCACGTCGCCGGTGTCGAGGTCGGCCAGCACCCAGCCGCGGGCGCTGATGTCCCGCGGCAGCCTCGGCGCGCCCGCCGGCAGCTGGATCCCGACCGAGCCCAGGCGCGCCCCGCCGACCGGCACCCCGCCGGGCCCGCGGCCGGGCAGCGGCGGCTCCGGCGTGGGCGTCGGCACCGGCGTCGGGGCGGCCAGCGCGGGCGTCACCGGACCCGCGACCACGGCGGCCACCAGCGCCGCGACCACGACCGCTACCGTCTTCCTGGGCCTCACGCCAGTGAAGGCTACGGCGTCCGGAGCACCGCACCGATGCTCCGGGCGTACAACGAAGTGGTGACGAGAATTCCACCTCGCCTCCGGAGACCGCCACCGGCGGTCTACCGTGTCGCCCGATACCGGGCGGCGGACCCGGACCCCTCGAAGGGAGATCCTCTTGCGCCGAGCGCGTGGGATGGGGCTGGCTGCAGCCGCGCTGGTCGGCGCGCTGACGCTGGCCGCCTGTGGCAACGACAGCAATGACAACGGTGGCAGCGGCGGCGGCGGGGGCTCCGCGGCTCCCAGCAGCAACCTCAAGATCGGCATGGCCTACGACATCGGCGGCCGGGGCGACAAGTCGTTCAACGACTCCGCGGCGGTCGGCCTGGACACGGCCGAGAAGAACTTCGGCATCCCCAAGGACAACGTCCGGGAGCTGTCGGCCCGGGCCGGCGAGACCGACACCGACCGCGCGACCCGGCTGGAGCTGCTGGCCAAGGGCGGCTTCAACCCGATCGTCGCCGTCGGCTTCGCGTACGCGCCGGCGCTGAAGACGGTCGCCCCGAAGTACCCGAACGTGAAGTTCGGCATCGTCGACGCGACCACCGACGACGTGTCCGCGCCCAACGTCTCCAACCTGACCTTCGCCGAGCAGCAGAGCTCGTTCCTGGTCGGCGCGGCGGCCGCGCTGAAGACCACCAGCGGCACGGTCGGCTTCATCGGCGGCTGCAGCGTGCCGCTGATCGCCAAGTTCGAGGCCGGCTACAAGGCCGGCGTCGAGGCGGCCAAGCCGGGCACCAAGGTCGTCTCGAAGTACCTGTCGACCCCGCAGCAGAACTGCTCCGGCTTCAACGACCCGGCCGCGGGCCAGGAGTCGGCCAAGGGCATGTACGACGGCGGCGCCGACATCGTCTACGCGGCGGCCGGCGGCTCCGGCTCGGGCGTGTTCACCGCGGCGGCGGCGGCCAACAAGAAGGCCATCGGCGTCGACTCCGACCAGTACCTGTCGGCGGACCCGGCGGTGCAGAAGACGATCATCACGTCCGCCCTCAAGCGGGTCGACGTCGCGGTGCTCGACTTCCTGACCAACGCCAAGGACAACAAGTTCACCGCGGGCGCCAAGGTGTTCGACCTCAAGGTCGACGGTGTCGGCTACGCCACCTCCGGTGGTGCGGTGGACGACATCAAGACCAAGCTCGACGACTACAAGACCCAGATCGTCGACGGGAAGATCACGGTTCCCACGACCGTCTCCTGACGGTTCGGTCCGGACCCGGTCCGGGGGCGGCGCTGCGGCGCCGCCCCCGGACATTTGCTCGTTCTGAGGGGAGACGCGTGACGTCCGCACCCGCACCGGCCCGCGAGATCGCCGTACAGCTCCGCGGCATCACCAAGCGTTTCCCCGGCGTGGTCGCCAACCGCGACATCGACATCACCGTGCAGGCCGGCACCGTGCACGCCATCGTGGGGGAGAACGGCGCCGGCAAGTCCACCCTGATGAAGATCCTGTACGGCATGCAGAAGCCGGACGAGGGCACGATCGAGGTCGACGGCCGGCCGGCCGCCTTCTCCTCCCCGTCCGACGCGATCGCCGCCGGCATCGGCATGGTGCACCAGCACTTCATGCTGGCCGACAACCTCACCGTGCTGGAGAACGTCGTGCTCGGGGCCGAGCCCGGCGGCTTCGGCCGGCTCGACAGCCGCGCCGCCCGGCGCCGGATCCGCGAGATCTCCGACTCCTACGGCCTGGGCGTCGAGCCCGACCGGATGGTCGAGGACCTCGGCGTCGGCGACCGGCAGCGGGTGGAGATCCTCAAGGTCCTCTACCGCGGCGCCCGGATCCTGATCCTGGACGAGCCGACCGCGGTGCTGGTGCCGCAGGAGGTCGAGGAGCTCTTCGGCAACCTGCGCGGGCTCAAGGCCGAGGGCATCACGATCCTGTTCATCTCCCACAAGCTGGACGAGGTGCTCGCGATCGCCGACGAGATCACCGTCGTCCGGCGCGGGACCACCGTCGCCACCGTGCTCCCGGCCGACGTGACCGCCCGCCGGCTGGCCGAGCTGATGGTCGGCGGCGAGCTGCCGTCCCCGGAGACCCGCGAGTCGACCGTCCGGCCCGAGGTGGTGCTGGAGGTGTCCGGCCTCACCGTCGGGGGCACCGGCGGCGGCCGCGCGGTGCTGTCCGACATCTCGCTGCGGATCCACGCCGGCGAGGTCCTCGGCATCGCCGGCGTCGAGGGCAACGGCCAGGCCGAGCTGGTGGACGCGATCATGGGCCTGCGCCCGTCGACCGGCAGCATCCGGCTCGGCGACCGCGACCTCTCCCGGCTGGACACCCGGCACCGGCGCGAGGCCGGGATCGGCTTCATCCCCGAGGACCGGCACCGGCAGGGCCTGCTGCTGGAGGCCCCGCTGTGGGAGAACCGGATCCTCGGCCACCAGACCCGCAAGCCCAACGTGAGCGGGCCGTGGATCGACCGGCACGGCGCCCGGGCCGACACCGAGCGGATCGTGCGCGAGTACGACGTGCGCACCCCGGGCATCGACGTGCCGGCCTCGGCGCTGTCCGGCGGCAACCAGCAGAAGCTGATCATCGGCCGGGAGATGAGCGGCAACCCGGTGCTGCTGCTGGCCGCCCACCCGACCCGCGGCGTGGACGTCGGCGCGCAGGCCCAGATCTGGGACGCGCTGCGGGCGGCCCGGGCCGACGGGCTGGCCGTGCTGCTGATCTCGGCCGACCTGGACGAGCTGATCGGCCTGTCCGACACGATCGAGGTGATCCTGCGCGGCCGGCTGGTCGGCAGCGCCGACCCGCGCGCGGTCACCCCCGAGGAGCTCGGCTCGGCCATGACCGGCGCCGGGGCCGACACCCCGGACGGGGCCGCCGGGCCGGACTCGGGCCCGGGCGCCGACCCGGACCTGGACGACCCGCTGCCGGGCGCGCGGCCCGGCGGGCTGACCGGACGCGGGACGACCGGGACCGGCGACGCGGCCGGCGGGGCCGGCGGGGCCGGCGGCTTCGCCGGTGGAGGGGAGACGGCATGAGGCGGTTCGACCTGCAGCGCATCGCCCTCGGGCTGGCCGCCCCGGTGCTGGCGCTGATCGTGGCCCTGCTGCTGTCCTCGATCGCGCTGCAGATCTCCGGCAACCCGCCGCTGCACGCGTTCAAGAGCATGCTCGACTACGGCACGGACTCCGGCACGATCGTCCAGACGCTGAACAAGTCGACGACGTACTACCTCTCCGCGCTGGCCGTCGCCATCGGCTTCCGGATGAACCTGTTCAACATCGGCGTCGACGGCCAATACC
The DNA here is from genome assembly GCA_035474175.1 of Mycobacteriales bacterium. GTDB lineage: Bacteria > Actinomycetota > Actinomycetes > Mycobacteriales > CADCTP01 > CADCTP01. Next base: position 20,142 of record DATINN010000229.1, read on the forward strand.
AGATCGCCGCGTTCGCCGCGGCCGTCGTCGGTGGCTGGCTGATCACCCCGGGCCCGATCACGATGATCATCGTCGTGCTGGTCGCGATCGTGGTCGGCGCGTTCTGGGCCGGCATCGCCGCGGTGCTCAAGGCCACCCGCGGGGTCAGCGAGGTCATCTCCACGATCATGCTCAACGTGATCGGCGGCGGCATCGTGGCCTACCTGCTCGACCCGAAGCGGCTGGGCACGATCATCGGCAGCCAGCAGGTCAGCACCCGGCCGATGAAGGCCGACGCCTACCTGCCCGGCATCCCGCTGCCCGGCGGCGACGTCTACGGCTTCGTCGTCGTCGCCGCGCTGGCCGGGCTGGGCTACTGGGTGCTGCTGGGCCGGACCCGCTTCGGCTTCGACCTGCGCGCGACCGGCCTGTCGGAGACGGCCGCGGTCGCCAGCGGCGTCCAGGTCAAGCGGATGGTCGTGCGCACCATGCTGCTGTCCGGCGCGGTCGCCGGCCTGGTCGGGATGCCGCTGCTGCTCGGCGGCAGCCACGCGTACGCGTCGGACTTCCCGACCGGCTACGGCTTCTCCGGCATCGCGATCGCGCTGCTGGGCCGCAACCACCCGATCGGGATCGCGATCGGCGCGCTGCTGTGGTCGTTCCTGGAGCAGTCGGCGCAGATCCTCGACCTCGAAGGTGTGCCGAAGGAGATCGTGACGATCATGCAGGGGGTCACCGTGCTCTCGGTCGTCGTGGCGTACGAGCTGGTGCGGCGGTTCTCGCTGGTCCAGGAGCAGCGCCGGGTCGGCGCGGAGCTGCGGGCGGCCGCCGCCGCCGGCGAGGGGAGCCCGGCATGACCGCCCTCGCCCCGGCCGCGACCGACGCGCCCGCGACCCGCGCCCGCCCCAGGGTGCGGGCGCCGTGGGTGCTGATCGCGGTGGCCGCCGTCCTGGTCCTGGTCTCGATCGTCCGGCTGATCACCGACGCCAACGACATCACCTCCAGCGGCACCGCCGGCGCCGCGCTCCGGCTCGCCGTCCCGATCGGGATGGCCGGCCTGGGCGGGCTGTGGGCCGAGCGGGCCGGCGTGGTCAACATCGGCCTGGAGGGCCAGCTGATCCTGGGCACCTGGTTCGGGGCCTGGGGCGCGTACGAGTTCGGGGCCTGGTGGGGCGTGCTGGCCGGGATCGCCGGCGGCGCGCTCGGCGGCCTGGTGCACGCGATCGCCACCGTCACCTTCGGCGTCGACCACATCGTCTCCGGCGTCGCGCTCAACATCCTCGGCGGCGGCGTGACCCGGTTCCTGTCCGCGCTGATCTTCACCGACACCCCCGGCGGCGGCGTCACCCAGTCGCCCAGCCTGCCCCGGATCGCCACCGTGACGGCGCCGGGCTCGGGGGCGCTGCGGACGCTGGAGGAGAAACACTGGTTCGTGGTGTCCGACATCGCCGGGCTCCTCGGCGGGGTGATCACCCAGGTCTCGCTGCTCACGATCGTGGCCGTGGTGCTGGTCCCGGTCTCCTACTTCCTGCTCTGGCGGACCAAGTTCGGCCTGCGGCTGCGGGCCTGCGGCGAGGCCCCGGGCGCGGCCGAGTCGCTCGGCGTCAACGTCTACAAGATGAAATACCTCGCGGTGATCATCTCCGGCGGGTTCGCCGGCCTCGGCGGCGCGTTCCTGTCCGAGGTGGCCACGAACATCTACCGCGAGGGCCAGACCAACGGCCGCGGCTACATCGGCCTGGCCGCGATGATCTTCGGCAACTGGCGGCCGGGCGGGCTGGCCGTCGGCTCGGCCATCTTCGGCTACACCGACGCGCTGCAGCTGCGCAGCGGCGGCGAGTCCATGCACGCGCTGCTGCTCCTGCTGGCGATCGTGCTGGCGCTGCTCGGGGCCTGGTCGCTGTGGCGGCGGCGCCGGCTGCAGGGGATCGCCAGCCTGGTCGTCGCGGCCGGCGCGCTGGTCTGGTATCTCGGCTCCGACACGGTGCCGGACGAGTTCGTCGGGTTCGCGCCGCACATCACCACGCTGCTGGTGCTGGCCCTGGCCGCGCAGCGGCTGCGACCACCGGCGGCCGACGGCAAGCCCTACCGGCGCGGGGAGGCGGGATGAACGTCGACTGGCCCGCGCTGCGGGCGGCGGCGCGCTCCGCCATGCAGCACGCGTACGCGCCGTACTCGCGGTTCCCGGTCGGGGCCGCGGCCGTGGTCGACGACGGGCGCACCGTGGTCGGCTGCAACGTCGAGAACGCGTCGTACGGGCTGGGGCTGTGCGCCGAGTGCGGCCTGGTCTCGGCGCTGCACGCCGGCGGCGGCGGGACGCTGGTCGCGTTCGCCTGCGTGGACGCCGACGGCGGGGCGCTGCTGCCGTGCGGGCGGTGCCGGCAGCTGCTGTGGGAGCACGGCGGCCCGGCCCTGCTGGTCGACACCACGGACGGCCCGGTGCCGATCGGCCGGCTGCAGCCGCGCGCCTTCGGCCGCGAGGACCTGGACCGCGTCGCCGGTGACTGAGCGAGCGCTAGGGCCCGCAGCGCGAGCGGGGAGCGACGAGGGCCGGTCGGTCCGAGCCCGCGAGGACGGACCTGTCCGAGGAGCGGACAGAGTGTTCGATGCGGTCGACGTCATTCGAGTCAAGCGGGACGGGGGGACGCTGTCGGACGCGCAGATCGACTGGGTGATCGACGCGTACACCCGCGGAGCCGTGGCCGAGGAGCAGATGGCGGCGCTGGCGATGGCGGTGCTGCTGCGCGGGCTGTCCGGGCCGGAGCTGGCCCGCTGGACCGGCGCCATGATCGCCTCCGGCGAGCGCCTGGACCTGTCCGGTGTGGACAGACCGACGGTCGACAAGCACTCCACCGGTGGCGTCGGCGACAAGATCACGCTGCCGCTGGCCCCGCTGGTGGCCGCGCACGGCGTCGCCGTGCCGCAGCTGTCCGGCCGCGGCCTCGGGCACACCGGCGGCACCCTGGACAAGCTAGAGGCGATCCCGAGCTGGCGGGCCCGGCTGTCCGCGGCCGAGTTCCGCGCGCAGCTGCGGGACGTCGGCGCGGTCGTGTGCGCCGCCGGCGACACCCTGGCCCCGGCCGACCGCAAGCTGTACGCGCTGCGCGACGTCACCGGCACGGTCGAGTCGATCCCGCTGATCGCCTCCTCGATCATGTCGAAGAAGATCGCCGAGGGCGCGTCCGCGCTGGTGCTGGACGTCAAGGTCGGCTCGGGCGCGTTCATGAAGTCGGTGGCCGACGCCCGGGCCCTGGCCGAGGCCATGGTCGGGCTCGGCGCCGCCCACGGAGTGCGCACGGTGGCGCTGCTGACCGGCATGCAGACCCCGCTGGGCCGCACCGCCGGCAACGGCCTGGAGGTGGCCGAGTCGGTCGAGGTGCTGGCCGGCGGCGGCCCGGCCGACGTGGTCGACCTGACCCTGGCGCTGGCCCGGGAGATGCTGGCCGCGGCCGGACTGTCCGATGTGGACCCGGCGGTCGCGCTGGCCGACGGCCGGGCGATGGACGTGTGGCGGCGGATGATCGCGGCCCAGGGCGGCGACCCGTCCGCGCCGCTGCCGGCCGCCCGGGAGACCCACGACGTGCCGGCCCCGGCGACGGGCGTGCTCACCGCGCTCGACGCGTACGCGGTCGGGGTCGCGGCCTGGCGGCTCGGGGCCGGGCGGGCGCGCAAGGAGGACCCGGTGTCCGCCGCGGCCGGCGTGGAGATGCTGGCCAAGCCGGGCGACCCGGTCACCGCGGGCGCGCCGCTGCTGCGGCTGCACACCGACGAGCCGGACCGGTTCGACCGGGCACTGTCCGCATTGGACGGTGCGTTCACCGTCGGGCCGGCGGCCGCCGAGCCCGTCCCCCTCGTGCTCGACCGGATCGCGGAGGCCTGATGCAGCACATCCCCGCCCCGACCACCATCCCGGTGCCGGGCGGCAAGATCATCGACGAGTACGTCGGGCGGGTCAACACCGGCACCGAGGCGGTCTCGGTGGCCCGGATGACCGCGCCCGGCGGCTGGACCGAGCCGGCCCAGGCGCCGTCGTTCGACGAGGTCACGCTCGTGCTGCGCGGCACCGTGCGGGTGTCGGGCGACGACGGCGAGCTCGACGTCCGGGCCGGGGAGGCGGTGCTGACCCGGGCCGGCGAGCGGGTCCGCTACAGCACGCCCGACCCGGAGGGCGCCGACTACGTCGCGATCTGCGTCCCCGCGTTCAGCCCGGAAACGGCCGGTCGGGAGTCGTAGTCCCGAGCAGCTCCCCCAGCGACACCTCCAGCGCCGCCGCCAGCCGCAGCAGCCGGACCACGTCGACGCCGTGCGTCCCGTGCTCGATCAGGCTGATGAAGCTGCGCGACATCCCGGAGGCGGCCGCCAGCTCGTCCTGCGTCATCTCCCGCATGAGCCGCAACAGCCGCACCCGCCGCCCCAGCCCGCGCAGCCAGACGGCTATCTCGGTGTCCTCACCAGCCAGCACAGCATTCCTCCACATTGCATCGCGAAGATGACTGCATGCATCGTACTAGAGGAAGGCGACACCATTGGTGCGCGAGTGGCGGTCCCGGCGGGTCGTTCGTTCGGTTGACTCCGGACCGGTCGACCGGATGTGGCGGGCAACGCCGCGCACACGGGATCATCAGGACATGACAGACGCCGCCATCCGGGTGACCGGGCTGCGCAAGACGTACAAGGGGCATGCGGCCGTCGACGGGGTCGACCTGGAGGTCGAGCGGGGCGAGGTCTTCGCGCTGCTCGGGCCCAACGGCGCGGGCAAGTCGACGACCGTGGAGATCCTGGAGGGCTACCGGCGCCGCGACGGCGGCGAGGTCAGCGTCCTCGGCCACGACCCGGCCGACGCCACCGCGGCCTGGAAGTCCCGGATCGGCATCGTGCTGCAGCGGGTCGACGACCTGGCCCAGTCCAGCGAGCTGACCGTGCGGGAGTGGGTCGGCGCGATGGCGGCCTACTACCCCGACCCGCTGCCGCCGGACGAGGCCATCGAGCTGGTCGGCCTGCGGGACAAGCGCGACGCCCGGGCCTCCTCGCTGTCCGGCGGCCAGCGCCGCCGGCTCGACGTCGCGCTCGGCATCGTCGGCCGGCCCGAGCTGCTGTTCCTGGACGAGCCGACCACCGGCTTCGATCCGGAGGCCCGGCGCCAGTTCTGGGGGCTGATCGAGAGCCTGGCCGAGGCCGGCACCACCATCCTGCTCACCACCCACTACCTGGACGAGGCCGAGCACCTGGCCGACCGGGTCGCCGTCATCAACGCCGGGAAGATCGTCGAGATCGGCACCCCGCAGGCGCTCGGCGGCCGGGCCAACGCCGCCGCCACCGTCCGCTGGATCGGCCCCGACGGCCCGCAGCGGGTCACCACCGACGTGCCGACCAAGACCGTGCTGGAGCTGGCCGCCCGCTTCGACGGCGAGGTGCCGGAGCTGGTGGTCGAGCGGCCCAGCCTGGAAGACGTCTACCTGCGGATGATCGGGAGCCCGTCATGACCACGCTCGCCACCCGGCCGACGGCCTACCGGCCGCCGTCGCTGCTGTCCGTCTACGCGGTCCGGGCGGGCGTCGAGCTGCGCACCTTCATGCGGGAGCGGGAGGCGCTGGTCTTCATCTTCGCCTTCCCGGTCCTGCTGCTGGTCATCTTCGGCGCCGTCTTCGGCAGCCAGGACGTGGACGGCGGCGTCACCTTCGCCCAGGTCTTCGTGGCCGGGATGATCGCCTCCGGGCTGTTCACCAGCAGCTTCCAGAACCTGGCCATCTCCATCCCGATCGAGCGGGACAGCGGCGCGCTCAAGCGGCTGGCCGGCACGCCGATGCCGCGCTCGGCCTACTTCGTCGGCAAGATCGTGCTCATCGCGGTCATCGCGGCCGTCCAGCAGGTGCTGCTGCTCACCGTCGGCGTGCTGTTCTACGGGCTCAACCTGCCCTCGGAGCCGAGCCGCTGGGTCACGTACGCGTGGGTGAGCGTGCTCGGCGTCGCCACCTGCACGCTGCTCGGCATCGCCGCGACCTCGCTGGTGAAGAACGGCAAGACCGCACCCGCGGTGATCTCGCCGATCGCGATCGTGCTGCAGTTCATCTCCGGGGTGTTCTTCGTCTTCTCCGACCTGCCGAGCTACCTGCAGACGATCGCCTCGATCTTCCCGCTGAAGTGGATGACGCAGGGGATGCGCTCGGTCTTCCTGCCCGACGCCTACCAGGCCCAGGAGCCGACCGGGACCTGGGAGCACGGCCGGGTGGCGCTGGTGCTGGGGATCTGGCTGGTGGTCGGGCTGTTCGTCGCGGTCCGGACGTTCCGGTGGCGCAACAAGGCGGACGGCTGACCGAGGTGACCGGCACCGACCTCTGGGACCGGACCTGGCTCGGCTGGGACATCGCCTTCGCGGTCGGGATCGCGGTCGCGGTCAGCGCCGTCGCGACCCAGCTGTCCGGCCCGGCCCGGATCGCGGCGGTCGGGCTGCTGCTCGCCCTGGCCGGCTGGTATGCCCTGGTCGGCTGGCGGGCGCTGCGGTCCGACGCCGACCGGCCCGGCCTGGTCTACCTGGCCGGCGCGGCGCCGCTGTTCCTGGCCGCGTTCGCCCTGGACGGCACGGTCGGGCTGCTCTATTTCGTGCTCTACCCGCAGGTCTGGGCGCTGCTCTACTCGCCCGCCCGGGCGGTGCTGGCCAGCGTGCTGCTCACCGCGGGCGGGGCGGCGGTGTCCTTCGCGACGCACGGCGCCCCCCTCGCGGTGCTCGCGGTGGCCGGGGTGCAGCTCCTGTTCGCCGTCGCGATGGGAATGTGGATCAGCGGGATCGTCCGCCAGAGCGCCGGCCGGCGGGAAGCCATCGAGGAGCTGGAGGCGGCCCGGGCCGAGCTGGCGGCGGTCAGCCACCGGGCCGGCGTGCTGGCCGAGCGGGAGCGGCTGGCCCGGGAGATCCACGACACCCTGGCCCAGGGCTTCACCTCGGTGGTCGTGCTGCTGGAGCTGGCCGAGTCCGATGTGGACACCGACCCGGCGGCGGCCCGGCGCCGGCTGGTCACCGCCCGGGAGACGGCCCGGCAGAACCTGGCCGAGGCCCGCGGTCTGGTCGCCGCGCTGTCGCCGGCCGACCTGCAGGTGGCGCCGCTGCCGGAGGCGCTGGGCCGGCTGGCGACGCGCTTCACGTCCGAGACCGGGCTGGCGGCGACGTTCTCGGTGGCGGGCACGGTGGTCCCGCTGGCCGCCAACCAGGAGGTGGTGCTGTTGCGCGCGGCCCAGGAGGCACTGGCCAACGTCCGCAAGCACGCCGGCGCCTGCTCGGTGTCGGTGACGCTGACGTTCGCGCCGGAGTCGGTCGTCCTGGTGGTCGCGGACGACGGCATCGGCTTCGAGCCCGCGGCGCCGACCGCCGGCTTCGGGCTGGCCGGGATGCGCCGCCGGGTGGCCGACATCGGCGGCGTCCTGACCGTCCACAGTGGACCTGCTGGGACGACCGTGGCGGTCCGGTGCTGAGCCGGCGCGGGCCCCTCCCGGCCGGCTCGGCCGGGGAGGCCCGGTGCTGAGGGTGATCGTGGTCGACGACCATCCCGTCGTCCGCGAGGGGCTGCGGGCGATCCTGGACGCCGAGCCCGACCTCGACGTGGTCGGCGAGGCCGGCTCCGGGGGCGAGGCGGTCGAGCTGGCGGCCCGGCTGCGCCCGGACGTGGTGCTGATGGACCTGCGGATGCCGGGCATGGACGGGGTCGAGGCGACCGGCCGGATCGCCGCCGCCGGGGACGCGCGGGTGCTGGTC
>DATINN010000230.1:0-1900 GCA_035474175.1 Mycobacteriales bacterium
AGTAGACGTTGCGCGGGGTTCCGGCGTCCAAGACCGGCTTCCGATGCGCTAAATAGGTTCCACCTATCGGTTGTCCGGCCGGTCCGCTGGAACGCCGGCCTTTGCCGCGTACTGCTGCGCCACCGCCGCGCGCCGGTGCAGCGCGGTCGCGACGGCCGGGACGATGGCCCGGCGGACCTCGTCCCGGACCAGGGCGTGGCTGAAGCCGGGGCCGTCGCCGGCGGGGTCGAGCAGGCCGGCCCGGCGGCCGTCGGTCAGCGCGTCGGCGACCGCGGCGGTGTCCACGCCGGCCACCTCGGCCAGCAGCTCGGGATCGGCGACCGTGCCGAGGACCGCGACGGCGTCCAGGATCCCCCGCTGGGCCGGCGTGAGCCGGGCCAGCAGACCGGCGACGACCGCCCGTACGTCCGTGCCGGCGGCGCCGTCCGCCCCGGACGCCGCGGCGACCAGCAAGGGCAGGCCGCCGGTACCGCGGTGCAGCCGGCCGACCCGGTCGCCGTCGGCGGGAGCGTCGACCGCGCGGAGGTAGTCGGCGACCTCCCCGGGGGACAGCGGCGACAGGCCGACCGCGGTGGTGGCCGGCCCGCGCCGGATGTCGGCGACGGCCGCGCCGACCAGACCGGCCGGCTCGTCCCGATGCGTCGCGACGACCAGCAGGCCGGTGCCGTCGATCTCGGCCGAGACCCGGCGCAGCAGCTCCAGTGACTCCGAGTCGGCCCAGTGCACGTCCTCGAGCACGACGACGAGCGGCTGCTCGGCCGCGATCCGCAGCAGCGCGTCGGTCGCGGTGCTCAGCATGCGGAAGCGCTCGGCCGCGAGCACCCCGGGCTCAACCCCCAGCGCCGGCGCAGCGCCGCTGGTCAGGGCGGCGAGGAGGGGTGGGGCGAGGCGGGCGGCGAGGCGGGTCCAGGGCCACAGCGGTGGCGCGCCGCCGCCGTCCCAGCACTGCGCCCGGGCCACCGCGGCCGTCCCGCGGCGGCGGGTCAGCGCCTCCTCCACCAACCGGGTCTTGCCGATCCCGGCCGGCCCGGACACCAGCACGACCCCGCCCTGCCCGGACCGGGCCGCGGCCAACCGGCCGAGGAGCAGCTCGAGCTCGGCCCCCCGGCCGACGAACGGCCGCCTGGCGTCCACCCGGGCAGTATCTCGGATCAGCGCCCGGCTCAGTGCCAGTACGGATGGACCGCGTCGGCCCTCCCGCCATCGTCGATCTCAGCCGATCCGGCACCGACGAAGGAGACCACCATGTACGCCACCGTCCATCGCATCGACGGCGCCCCCGGGCCGCAGGACGACACCTGGGACGACGCCGTGCTGACCGCTCTGAGCGCCGCGGCCGTCCCGCTCGGCACGCTCGTCGCCCGGCCCGTCGGCGTCGGCCCCGGCCTGGCCGTCGCGCTGTGGCGGGACGCCCCCGGCGCCGTCACTCCGGGGGCCGCCGGCCGGGTCACGGTCGGCGCCGGCGCCGCGTACCGGATCGACACGCACCGGGCCGGCTGGTCGGCCCGACCGGCCCGCTACCTGCAGATGACCACGTTCACCGGCCGGGACGAGGACTGGTGCGCCGCCTTCGACCGGTCCGGCGAGGAGCGGATCTGGCCGGCCGTGAAGGACCTGCCCGGCCTGGTCGGGCTGCTGACCGGGTCGACCCCGGAAGGCGACCGGATCGCGCTGATCCTGGCCGACTCGGTCGAGGCGCTGGAGGCCAACGCGGCCGCGATCATGTCGACCGAGCTGCTGCCGTGGGAGGACCCGGCCCACCTCACCGGCCCGGACGAGCTCGCGATCCTGCGGCTGCTGCACGCTGACGTGCCCGTCGGCGCGGACCGGTAGGGGCCGGCCATGACCACCACCACCGCGACCACGCTGACCGACGGCCTCTGGACCGTACGGCCCGACG
>DATINN010000231.1:0-5014 GCA_035474175.1 Mycobacteriales bacterium
CGCCCCGCCCAGCCGCAGCAGTCGCGGCATCCGCCGCCGGCGCAGCAGCCGGGTGTCGCGGACCGCGTCGTTGTAGAACCGGCGGGCCAGCGCGACCCGGCGGGCGGCGTCGGTCAGGTCGGCCAGCAGCGCCGGGTCGGCCCCGGCCAGCCGGCTCAGGTTCACCACCAGGTTGTACGGCGCGGACCGGGTGCCCAGCCGCCGGTACGAGCCGCCGAAGCGCTGCGCGCCGGCGTCGGCCACCCGCGAGCGCCGCAGGGTGGCGACCGGGGCGCCGGCCCCGCCGGAGTACGCCAGCGCGGGGTGGCCGTACGCGGCCAGCAGCTCGGGGTCGGAGTTGCGGACGCTGCGGACCGGGCCGACCACGGCCGGCTGCCGGCTGGCGAAGACGGCCAGCAGCCGGGTGGCGCCCGCCTCCACCTGCTCGACGTAGACGAGGTCGGCGTACTCCAGGCCCAGCTGCGGCCGTCCCGACGCGGTGTCGTCGATCTTCACCGCGAGGACCGGGTGCTTGGGCAGGCCCGGGAGGCCGGTGAGCGGGTTGACCACCGGCGCCGGCCTCGGGGGCGGTGCCTTGGTCGGCGTCGGGGTCGGCGTCGGGGTGGGGCTCGCGGTCGTCGGGCTGGGCGTCGCCACCGGCGCCGGGTCGCCGGAACATGCCGCCACCAGGACGAGCGCCACCAGCACGGACCCGGACCGCACGCCCCACCTCCCGGAGCGGGCGACCCTAGCGGCCGCGGGCGTCGGCACTGCGCGCGGGCGCGACCGGGATCGTGTCGTCGATCTCGAAGAACGCCGGCAGCGGCTGCGCCCCGCCCAGCCGGAACAGCCGCGGCACCCGGCCCCGGCGCAGCGACACCGTGTCCCGGACCGCGTCGTTGTAGAACCGCCGGGCCAGCGCGACCCGCCGGGCCGCGTCGGTCAGGTCGGCCAGCAGCGCCGGGTCGGCCCCGGCCGGGATCTCCCGCAGCGCCCGGGACAGATCATTTTCCACCGCCTCGCGGGTGCTCTCGGCCGCGTCCAGGGACGCCCCGGCCAGCTCCAGCAGCCGGGCCTCCCGGGCCGGGCCCAGCTCGGCCGAGGACTGCGAGGCCAGCGCCTGCAGGGCCGCGGCCCGGCGGACCAGGGCGGAGTCCAGCGCGGCGCGGGCGTGCGCGGTGCGGCCCTGCAGCCGATCCACCCTCGTCGCGGTCCAGCTGACCCACACGAAGAGGAAGACGGTCACGGCCCCGGCCGCGAGATACACCTCCACGGGTGATCAGAGTAGGCCGTCCTGTCACTCTCCGACGAGATCTTCCGGTACTGAGGTGTCGGGAGTCACCGGGACGGGCGCCGCGGCGACCACCGTCTCGTACACGGCCAGCACCTGGCGGGCGACCACGGGCCAGTCGTACGCGGCCACGACCTCGGTGCCGACGGCGACCAGCCGGTCGCGCCGGGCCGGGTCGTCGAGCAGCCCGGCCAGCGCGGTCGCGAGCGAGGCCGGGTCGCCGGTGCGGAACATCGTGCCGGCCCGGCCGTCGTCGAGCACCCGCCGGAACGGCTCCAGGTCGCTGGCCAGGATCGGCGCCCCGGCCGCCATCGCCTCCAGCAGGATGATGCCGAAGCTCTCGCAGCCGAGGTTGGGCGCGCAGTAGACGTCCACCGAGCGCAACATCCGGGCCTTGTCGGCCTCGCTGACCTGGCCGAGCAGGTCGACCCGGCCGGCCAGCACGGGTGGCAGGTCCGCCAGCAGGTCCTCGGCGTCACCGCGGCCGGCCACGACCAGCCGCAGTCCGGGCCGGTCCGGGGCCAGCCGGGCCAGCGCGTCCAGCAGCACCGCCATGCCCTTGCGGGGCTCGTCGTAGCGGCCGATGAAGCCGACCGTGCCGCCCGCGCGCGGGTAGCCGGGCAGCGGCGTGGCCCGCGCGTACTGCGCCACCGCGACGCCGTTGGGGATCTCCACCGCGTCCCCGCCCAGGTGCTCGACCTGCACCTGCCGGGCCGCGGCCGACACCGCGATCCGCCCCTGCACCCGCTCCAGGAACGGCTGCACCACCCCGCTGGCGGCCGAGAGCCCCCGGGACCGCTGGGTCGAGGTGTGGAAGGTGACGACGATCGGCCCGCGGGCCAGCACCAGGGCCAGGAACGACAGGCTGGGCGCGATCGGCTCGTGGATGTGCAGCACGTCGAAGTGGCCGTCGCGCAGCCAGCGGCGGACCCGGGCCGCGGACACCGGACCGAGCTGGACCCGGGCGACCGAGCCGTTGTAGCGGATCGGCACCGCCCGCCCGGCCGCCACCACGTACGGCGGCAGCACCGGGTCCTCGTCGTCGCCGGGCGCCAGCACCGAGACCCGGTGGCCCATCGCCAGCAGCGCCTCGGCCAGGTCCCGCACGTGCGCCTGCACACCGCCCGGGATGTCCCACGAGTACGGGCACACGATGCCGATGCGCATCCCCCGTCACCGGGCCGGGTCGGACAGCCAGAGCCGCTGCAGCATGTGCCAGTCGTACGGGCGCAGGGCGATGTCGGCGGCGAACGCGTCCGCAAGCTGCTGGGTCGCGGCCGCGACGGTGTCCCGCAGCCGGCCCGGGCCGACCGGCACCTCCGGGTGCACCCGGATCCCCCAGCCGCCGCGGGTGAACCACAGCCCGACCGGGTGCAGCGCGGCCCCGGTGGTCGCGGCCAGCAGCGCCGGACCGGCCGGCATCCGGGCCGTGTCGCCGAAGAACTCGACGTCGACGCCGCGCCGGGTCAGGTCCCGGTCGCCGAGCAGGCAGATGGTCCGGCCGGCCTTGAGGCGTTCCTTGAGCACGTCGCTGGGCGGGCGCGGGCCACCGGTGAGCGGGAGCACCTCCATGCCGAGGCCCTCGCGGTAGGCGACGAACCGCTCGTACAGGGACTCCGGCTTCAGCCGCTCGGCCACCGTGCTGAACGGGGCGCCGTGCTGCAGCAGCCAGACCCCGGCCGCATCCCAGTTGCCGCAGTGCGGCAGGGCCAGGATCGTGCCCCGCCCGCTGTCCAGCGCCTTGTCCAGGACGTCCAGGCCGGTCATCTCGGTGTGGTCGCGCACGTACGCCGGGGTGATCCGGGACAGCCGGAAGGTCTCCCGCCAGTAGCGCGCGTAGGACCGCATGGCCCGGCCGACCACGTCGGCGTCGGTGACCCGGGCCAGGTTGGCCCGCAGCCGCCGCACGCCCGGGGTGTCGCGGTGGGCGGCCAGCGTGCCGCCGGCCGCGAACCCGGCGGCGGCCACCGGCTCGGGCAGCGCCCGGACCGCGGCCCAGCCGGCCGCGAAGCCCGCGTCGACCCACCGCTCCCTCACGCCGTCGGCACCCCGCGGGACTGCCGGTAGACCTCGACCAGCCGCTGCCCGGCGGTGATCGCGGACAGCACCACCAGCACCCAGAACGCGACGGCCAGCACGTACGGCACGCCCAGCCCGTCCAGCCCGGCCGCGCCCAGCCCGATGGTGAGCCGCTGCGGTCGCTCGATGAGCCCGACGTTGCAGGTCAGCCCGGCGCCCTCGGCCCGGGCCTTGATGTAGCTGACCACCGAGCCGAACACCAGGTTGAGCAGGCAGGCGAGCACCAGGGAGCGGGAGTCGCCGGGGCCGGCGAACCACCACAGCAGCGAGCCGAACACGGCCGCGTCCACGATCCGGTCCAGGCTGGAGTCGAGCACCGCGCCGAACACGGTCGCGCCGCCCCGGGCCCGGGCCACCGCCCCGTCGACGCTGTCGAGCATCGTGAATCCCCAGATGATCAGCGTGCCGACGAAGAACACGCCGCGGGTGTAGAAGCCGAGCGCGCCCGCCATCGCGCCGATCGTGCCGATCACGGTCACGGTGTTGGCGGTGACGCCGTGCTTGACCAGCCAGCGGACCAGCGGCGCGAAGACCCGCCCCCAGCCGCTGCGGGAGAACAGGCCGCGGGAGAAAAGACCGGTCATGGTGGGCCCACCTTAGTGGTGGTCGGGCCGGACCCGGGCGCCACCGTCGATCCGGGCCGTCCCGCGCGCCCGCTGGCACGACATTGTTTCGGCCCGAAGTCTTGTCGGTGCACGCGCGGAGGGTGTCGAATCGCAGCACGCGAGCACCGGCGGGGTACGGACTGGAGGCGGCCGATGGCGTCGAAGGGGTCCACCAAGGGAGCAGAGCGCGGGGCGGCGGTCGCGGCGGCGGCGGTCGACCGCCCCGAGGCCATCCGCAACGTCGCTGTCGTGGGCCACTCCGGCTCCGGCAAGACCACGCTGGTCGAGGGCCTGCTGCTGGCCACCGGCACGATCTCCCGGGCCGGCTCGGTGCCCGACGGCACCACCGTGTCCGACGCCGACCCGGCCGAGGTGAAGCAGCAGCGCTCGGTGTCGCTGTCGGTCGCCCCGTTCGAGCACAACGGGATCAAGGTCAACCTCCTCGACACCCCCGGGTACGCCGACTTCGTCGGGGAGCTGCGCGCCGGCCTGCGGGCCGCGGACGCCGCCCTGTTCGTCGTCTCGGCCGTCGACGGCGTGGACGCGACCACCATCGCGCTGTGGGAGGAGTGCGCCGCGGTCGGGATGCCGCGCGCGGTCGTGGTGACCCGGCTGGACCACCAGCGGGCCGACTTCGAGGAGTCGGTCGCGGTCTGCCGCCGCGTCTTCGGCGACAACGTGCTGCCGCTCTACCTGCCGCTGCACGCCGACGACGGGACGGTCGGCGGCCTGATCGGGCTGCTGTCCCGGACCGTGCAGGACTCCTCGACCGGCAGCCTGGTCGAGCGGCCGGCCGACCCGGAGCACCTGGCGCTGATCGAGGCCCAGCGCAACGAGCTGATCGAGGGGATCATCGCCGAGTCCGAGGACGAGTCGCTGATGGACCGTTACCTGAACGGCGAGGAGATCGAGTTCGACACCCTCGTCGCCGACCTCGAGAAAGCCGTCGCCCGGGGCAACTTCTACCCGGTCATCCCGGTCTGCTCGGCCACCGGTGTCGGCCTCGACGCGCTGCTCGACGGCCTGGTCAACGGGGCACCGTCGCCGCTCGAGCACGACC
>DATINN010000232.1:0-9613 GCA_035474175.1 Mycobacteriales bacterium
TCCGGGATCAGCGCGTTGATCAGCGTCGACTTGCCCACCCCGGAGTGCCCGACCAGCACGCTGGTCCGGTCGGTCAGCCGCTCCAGCAGCGGTCCCAGGTCGCCGTCGCGGCGGACCGCCACCGCCGGCGTGCCCAGGTCCGCGTACGCGGCCAGCAGCTCGTCCGGGGAGGCCAGGTCGGCCTTGGTCAGGCAGAGCAGCGGCTCCAGCCCGCCGACGTACGCGGCGACCAGGAACCGGTCGATCAGCCCGATCCGCGGCGGCGGGTCGGCCAGTGCGGTGACCACGACCAGCTGGTCGGCGTTGGCCACGATGATCCGCTCGAACGGGTCGGTGTCGTCGGCGCTGCGCCGCAGCACCGTCCGGCGCGGCTCGACCCGGACGATGCGGGCCAGCGCGTCCGGCCCGCCGGAGAGGTCGCCGACGACCGCCACCCGGTCGCCGACCACGACCGAGCCCCGGCCCAGCTCCCGGGCCTGGATCGCGGTCAGCCGGGTGTCGCCGACCAGCACGGTGTAGCGGCCGCGGTCGACGGCCACGACCATCCCGGGCTCGGCGTCGGTGTGCGCCGGCCGGGTCCGGGTGCGCGGCCGGGAGCCGCGCCCGGGCCGCACCCGGACGTCGTCCTCGTCCAGCCGCCGGCTCGACCCCGGCCGCCGGTAGGCCCGCTCCCAGCTCAGCGTTGCGCCCCGGCCGGCGCGGTGCCGATCATGGCCGTCCAGCGGTCCACGAAGTCGGGCACGGTCTTGCCGGTGGTGGCCACGTTCTCGACCAGCACCCCGTCCACGGCCAGCCCCAGCACGGCCCCGAACATCGCCATCCGGTGGTCCTCGTACGTCTGCACGATGCCGCCGTGCAGCCGCCGGGGGACGATCCGCAGTCCGTCCGGGGTCTCGTGGCACTCGCCGCCGAGCCGGGTCAGCTCGGCCGACAGCGCCCGCAGCCGGTCGGTCTCGTGCCCGCGCATGTGCGCGATGCCGTGCAGCGTGGACTCGGTGCCGGCCAGCGCGGCCAGCGCGGCCAGGGCCGGCACCAGCTCGGTGCAGTCGGACAGGTCGGCGTCCAGGCCGACCAGCTCGGGCCCGGCGGTGGTGGTGAGGCCGCCCTCGTCCTGCACGCAGGACGCGCCCATGGCCCGCAGCAGCTCCGGCAGCCGGTCGCCGGGCTGGTCGGACCGGCGCGGCCAGCCCGGCACCCGGACCCGGCCGCCGGTCGCGACCGCGGCCACCACGAACGGCGCCGCGCTGGAGAGGTCCGGCGGCACCACCAGCTCGCCGCCCCGCAGCGGTCCGGGCGCGACCGTCCACTCGCGACCGTCCGGGTCGGCGGTGACGGCCGCGCCCGCGGCGGTGAGCATGTGCGCGGTCATCGCGATCTGCAGCGCGCTCGGGGCCGGGCGGGTGCCGGTGTGCCGCAGCACCAGGCCCTCGTCGTACCGGGGGGCGGCCAGCAGCAGGCCGGACAGGAACTGGCTGGACCCGGTGGCGTCGATCGCCGCGGTGCCGCCGGGCAGGCGGCCGCGGCCCTGCACGGTCAGCGGCAGGCCGGTGGCGTCGATCTCGGCGCCGAGCTGGCGCAGGCCCTGCACCAGCGGGGCCAGCGGGCGCTGCCGGGCCCGGGCGTCGCCGTCGAAGCGGACCGGGCCGTCGGACAGCGCGGCCAGCGCCGGGACGAACCGCTGCACGGTGCCGGCCAGGCCGACGTCGATGGTCCCGCCGCCGCGGAGCTCGCCCGGGGAGACCAGCCAGTCGGTGCCGTCGTCGGCCACGCCGACGCCGAGCGTGCGCAGCGCCCCGGCCATCAGCTCGGTGTCGCGGGCCCGCAGCGGGTTGCGCACCGCGGACGGCTCGGTGGCCAGGGCGGCCAGCACCAGCGCGCGGTTGGTGACCGACTTCGATCCGGGCACGGCGACCTCGGCGTCCACGGGGGCGATCGCACGCGGGGCGGGCCAGGGTGCCGTCATGGCACACATCCTGCCGCACCTGCTGCGTACGGTGGAGCGCATGTGCGGTCGGTACGTCGCCAAGCGCGGTCTGGACGACCTGGCCGCGGAGTTCGAGGCCGAGGACGCGCTGGGCTCGGCGCTGGCGCCGGACTACAACGTGGCGCCGACCGACCCGATCCCGGTCGTGGTGCTGCGGCACCGGTCCGGGCAGCCGGACGGCCCGCTGGTGCGGCAGCTGCGGGCGGCCCGCTGGGGGCTGGTGCCGTCCTGGGCGCCGGACACGAAGCGGGCCGGGAAGCTGATCAACGCCCGGGCCGAGACGGTGACACAGCTGCCGGCGTTCCGGTCCGCGGTGCGGCGGCGGCGCTGCCTGGTCCCGGCCGACGGCTGGTACGAGTGGGCACCGCGGCCGGACGGGGCCGGGCGGCAGCCGACGTACCTGACCCCGCGGTCGGGCGACGTCGTCGCCTTCGCCGGCCTGTACGAGATCTGGGGTCCGGACCGGCTGCTGACCAGCTCGATCGTCACCACCGCGGCGGCCGGCGCGCTGGTCGCGGTCCACCACCGGATGCCGCTGATGCTGCCGCGCTCGTCCTGGGCGGCCTGGCTGGACCCGGCCCGGTCGGACGTCGAGGACCTGCTGGTGCCGGACCTGGCCCTGGTCGACGGCATGGAGCTGCGGCCGGTCGGCCCGGCCGTCGGCACCGTCGCCAACGACGGCCCGGGCCTCATCGAGCGCGTCCGCACGGCCGAGGAAGCCGCACCCACGCTCTTCTAGCTTGCTAGCATTCTATCCGTGGTGGCGAAGCAGCAGTTCAACATCTACCTGCCCGCGGACCTGGTCCGGCGGGTGAAGCACGCCGCGGTGGACGCCGACCGCTCGCTGTCGGAGTTCGTCGAGGGCGCCCTGGAGGCCTACCTGCGCCGGCTGGCGGAGGAGGCGTCGTGAGGCTGCTGCCGATCCGCTACTGCGCCGACGTGGCCGAGTCGACCCGGTTCTACCGGGCGCTCGGGCTGGACCTGGGCGCGCAGACCCGGCCCGGCAGCTGGGTCGAGCTGCCGGCCGCGGCCGGCCTGCTCGCGCTGCACCAAGCGACCGCCGGCGTGGGCGACTGCGAGCTGGCCTTCGAGGCCGACGAGCCGCTGGAGGCGGTGTCCGCCCGGCTGGCCGCGGCCGGCTTCGGGCCCGAGCCGATCCTGGACGAGAGCTTCGGCCGCTCCCTGCGCGTGCGGGACCCGGACGGCGTCTGGGTCCAGGTCAACGAGAACGACCGGACGCTCTACACATGACCGCCCTCACCCGGGCCGACCGGCGGCTCGCGGGTGGGGTGGTGGCGCTGGAGTTCGCCGCCGCGGTGTCGGCGTTCGTGTCGGCCACGCTGCTGCCGACCGTGGCCGGGGCGCTGGACGCCCGTGACCACCTCGGCCTGCTGCTGGCCGGCTCGACGCTGGGGCTGTTCGTGGCGCTGCCGCTGGCGCCGGCCGTGCTGCACCGGCTCGGCGGCCGGCGGACGCTGCTGGCCGGGCTGCTGGCGTACGCCGGCGGCGCCGCCGTCGCCGCCACCGCCCTGACCCCGTGGACGTACGCGGCCGGCCGGGTCGCCGGCGGCATCGGCGGCGGCCTGCTGGCCGTCTTCGGGGTGAGCGCGGTGATCCGGCAGCTGGACGAGGCCGTCCGGGCCAAGGTGGTGGCGGCGTCCTCGGCGATGTGGATCCTGCCGGCCTTCGTCGGGCCGCCGGGCACGCTGGCGCTGCAGCACGCGGTCGGCTGGCGGTGGGCGCTGCTGGCGCCGCTGCCGGTCGTGCTGGCCGGCCGGCTGCTCGTCGCCGGGGCCGCGCTCGACGCGGACGAGCCGGCGCCCCGGCCGGTCGGGCGGACGCTGCTGATCCCGGCCGGGGTGGCGGTGCTGCTGCTGACCCGCCGGCCCGAGCTGGTCGCCCTCGGCGCCGCGGTCGCCCTGGTCGGGGTGGCCGGCGTGCTGCCGGCCGGGACGGCCCGGCTCGCCCGCGGGCGGCCGGCCGCGCTGGGCGCGATGCTGCTGTTCGGCACCGGCTGGTTCGGCGCCGACGGGCTGGTCACGGTGCTGCTGACCGACGGCTACGGTACGAGCGTGGCCAGGGCGGCGGTCGTGCTCAGCGCCGCGCCGCTGGCGTGGGCGGTGACGAGCCTGGTCGCCACCCGCCGGGTGCACCCCGCGGCCGGCCTCGCCCTCGCCGCCGCCGGGGTCGCGGTCCTCGCCGCCACCGACGTGTACGGGATCGGCCTGGCCGCCTGGACCCTGGCCGGGGTCGGCATCGGCCTGGCCTACCCGGGTCTGTACGTGCGCTGCACCACCTCCGACCGCCCGGCCGAGGCCGCGACCGCGGTGCTCACGGCCGAGGCGTTCGGCCAGCTGCTCGGACTGGCCGCCGGGGGAGTGGCGGCCTCGCTGGCCGGCCTGGTCCCGGCGTACCTGGCCCTCGCCGTCGTGCTGGCCGCCGCGGCCGTCGCGGCCCTGCGGGCATGACGCACCCGAGCCCGGTCGCGGTCGCGCCGGCGACCGCCGTGGTGAGCCGGGTGGGCACGCCGGTGGGGCCGGCCGAGGTCTGGCTGGAGCTGCCGGCGGGGGCGCCCCGGGCGCTGCTGCTGCTGGGCCACGGCGCCGGCGGCACGGTCAACTCGCCCGACCTGGCCGCGACCACCGCGGCCACCCTCGCCGCCGGGTACGCGGTCGCCCGCGTGACCCAGCCCTACCGGGTGGCCGGCAGGAAGGCGCCACCCCGCGCCCCGGTCCTGGACGAGGCCTGGCTGGCGGTGGCCGCGGCCACCACGATCCCGGAGCTGCCGCTGGTCGTCGGCGGCCGCTCCAGCGGGGCCCGGGTCGCCTGCCGGACCGCGACCGCCCTGGGCGCGGCCGCCGTCGTCACGCTGGCCTTCCCGACCGCGCCGCCGCGGACGCCGGAGAAGGACCGGCTGGCCGAGCTGGCCGCCCCGGCCGTGCCGGTCCTGGTCGTGCAGGGCGCCGGCGACCCGTTCGGCATCCCGCCGCACGCCCCGGGCCGTACGGTCGTGGTCCTGCCCGGCGCGACCCACACGATCCGGGGCGCCGCCGCCCGGGCCGCCGGCGCGGCCGTCGTCGACTGGCTGGAGGAGCTGTGATCTACACCGTCGCCCGGGACCTGCCCGGCACGCTGAGCACGATGCCGGCGCCGGCCGGCGGCGCCGAGCTGGCCGCCTCGATCGCGGCACTGGCCGCCGACGGCGTCGACGTGCTGGTCAGCCTGCTGCCGCCGGAGCAGGCGACCGGCCTGGAGCTGCAGGACGAGGAGACGGTCGCGGTCGGGGCCGGCCTGACGTTCCGCGCGTTCCCGATCGCGGACTTCGGCGTGCCGGAGCGGGAGCCGGCCGAGGCGTTCCTGGAGCTGGTCGCCGGCGACCTCGACCAGGGCAAGCACGTGGCCGTGCACTGCTGGGGCGGCATCGGCCGCTCGTCCCTGATCGCCGCCGCCGTGCTGGTCGCCCGCGGCGTCGACACCGAGGAGGCGTGGAACCGGATCGGGGCGGCCCGGGGCGTGCGGGTGCCGGAAACGGACGAACAGCGCGCCTGGGTCAGCCGGCGGCCCAGCGGCGGCTGACCACCCTGGTGCGCGGTCGCGCCGTTTGACAGGGTGATCGCGTGACGGCGACTGACACGTTCCGGGCGGCCCGCGACTTCCTGCTCGAGCACCGCGACGACCCGGAGACGGCGTACGCGGGGTTCCGCTGGCCGGAGCTGGACGAGTTCAACTGGGCCCTCGACTGGTTCGACGGCGTGCTGGCGGTCGAGCGCCCGCACCAGACCGCGCTCCGGCTGGTCACCGCGGACGGCGAGACCCAGGTCAGCTTCGCCGAGATGTCCCTGCGGTCGTCCCAGGTCGCCGGCTGGCTGCGCGAGCAGCGCGTCCGCAAGGGCGACCGGGTGCTGCTGTTCCTCGGCAACACGGTGCCGCTGTGGGAGCTGATGCTGGCCGCGGCCAAGATCGGCGCGGTCGTGATCCCGGCCAGCACGCTGCTGCGCCCGGCCGACCTGGCCGACCGGATCCACCGCGGGAAGGTCGACGTGGTCGTCTCGGCCAGCGCCGACACCGGCCTGTTCGACGGCATCCACGGCGCCGACACCCGCATCGCGGTCGGCGACCCGGTCGAGGGCTGGCTGCGCTACTCCGACACCGAGACCTCGCTGGAGCACTTCGAGCCGGACGAGCCGACCCGGGCCGACGACCCGCTGCTGCTCTACTTCACCTCCGGCACGACCGCGCAGGCCAAGCTGGTCGAGCACACCCACACCAGCTACCCGGTCGGGCACCTGTCCACGATGTACTGGATCGGCCTGCAGCCGGGCGACGTGCACCTCAACGTGTCCTCGCCGGGCTGGGCCAAGCACGCCTGGTCGTGCCTGTTCGCCCCCTGGAACGCGGGCGCCACCGTGCTCGTGCACGACACCGGCCGGTTCAACGCCGAGGCCCTGCTGGACACGCTGGTTCGGTGCGAGGCCACCACGCTGTGCGCGCCGCCGACGGTGTGGCGGATGCTCGTGCAGCAGGACCTCTCCCGCTGGGACGTCCCGATGCGGGAGCTGGTCAGCGCCGGCGAGCCGCTCAACCCCGAGGTCATCGAGCACGTCCGCCGGGTCTGGGGCATCACGGTCCGGGACGGCTACGGGCAGACCGAGACCACGGCCCAGATCGGCAACCCGCCCGGCGTGGAGATCACGATGGGCGCGATGGGCCGCCCGCTGCCCGGCTACGTGGTCGAGCTGGTCGACCCGGTCAGCGGCGAGGTCGGCACCGAGGGCGAGGTCTCGCTGCGGCTCGACCCGCGCCCGGTCGCGCTGATGACCGGCTACCGGGACGAGCACGGGCACCTGGCCCCGGTCTCCGACGACGCCTGGTATCACACCGGCGACGTGGCCCGCCGCAACGACGACGGCACGATCACCTACGTCGGCCGCACCGACGACGTGTTCAAGGCCTCCGACTACCGGATCTCGCCGTTCGAGCTGGAGTCGGTGCTGGTCGAGCACGAGGCGGTGGCCGAGGCGGCGGTGGTGCCGGCGCCGGACCCGGTCCGGCTCGCGGTGCCCAAGGCGTACGTGACGCTGGCGGCCGGCTACGAGCCGACCGCGGAGACGGCCGAGGCCATCCTGCGGCACTGCCGGGAGCAGCTGGCGCCGTACAAGCGGATCCGGCGGATCGAGTTCGCCGAGCTGCCCAAGACGATCTCGGGCAAGATCCGCCGGGTCGAGCTCCGCGGCGCGGAAAGCGCGGCCGCGCAGGACGAGGGCGCGCCGCGGCGGTCGGCCGAGTTCCGCGAGGAGGACTTCCCGGCCCTGCGCTCCTAGGCCGACGCTCCTAGGCGGGGACGGGCTCGCGGGCGCGGGACCACGGCAGCGCCAGCGCCGCGGCCGCGATCACCGGCAGCGACGCCCACTGCAGCAGGTGGTTGAGCGTGTCGGACCGGACCGGCGTCCCGTCGGCCACCAGCCAGTACGCGTACGCCGCGTACAGGCTGGCGGCCACGGCGAAGACCAGCCCGGTCCGGCGCCGCAGCAGCAGCACGAACGGCAGCGGCCAGAGCAGGTACTGCGGGCCGAAGCCGGCCGTCACGACCAGGAACGTCAGCAGCACCGCGGCCGTCAGCGGCACCGCCCCGGCCCGCCGGAACCGGGCCACCGCGGCCGCGACCGCCACCAGCGTGACGACCGTGCCGACGTGCTGCACCGTGTCCACGCCGGGCCCGCGGTAGCCGCCGCCGACCACGCCGAAGTAGTTGAGCAGCCCGGTCCAGCCCCACACCCCGGTGAACGAGCGGTAGCCGACCAGCACGTGCACGGCCGCCCGCAGCGAGTCGTGCAGGAACGCCGGGATCGACAGCAGCAGCGCGACCAGCACCGCGCCCAGCGGCAGCGCCAGCCGCCACCAGCGCCGCACCGGCGTCTCCCGCAGCGGTCCCAGCACCAGCAGCACCGGCCAGGTCTTGGTCGCCACGGCCAGCCCGAGCAGCACGCCGGAGCCGGCCACCCGGTGCTGCCGGGCCAGCAGCAGCCCGCCCAGGCCGAGCGCCAGCGCGACCGGCTCGACCTGCCCGTGCAGGCCGGTGACCAGGACGGCCACCGGGCACAGGGCGTAGAGCAGCGGGACCCGGAGCCGGTCCGGCCCGGTGGCGAGGCGGCCCAGCAGCACGGTGACGGCCACGTCGGCCAGCACCGGCGCGATCTTGCCGGCCACCTCCCAGCTCAGGCCGAGCTGCTGCTCCAGCGCGAACACGTACGGCATGAGCGGCAGGAAGTTCCACTGGAACTCCGGCTGCCGGGTCAGCGGGTCCTGGCCCTGGGCGACCAGCATCCCGGCGAGCTGGAAGTAGCGGGTGACGTCCCGGGGCGTGTGCCCGTTCGCCAGCGCCACCATGACCACCCGGGTGGCCAGCGTGACCGCGACGGCGACCAGCGGCCGGGCCGACCAGCCGCGCAGCCAGGCCGCCGCGAACAGCACCAGGCAGGCGGCGACCAGCAGCCCCGGCAGCAGCGGGAACCCCGGTGTCGCCCCGGCGAACATCGCGGCAGTCTCGCACCCGCGCCCGGGGACCGCCGCGTGGCGGCCCCCCAGGCCCGTGCTCAGCGAGCGGTGCCGGTCAGCGGGCGGTGCAGGTCAGCGCCGGAGCCGGGCCGCTGCCCGTCGCCTGCAGCCCGAACGTGGTGCTGGCGCCCGGCGCCAGCGCGCCGTTGTAGCCGGCGTCCACGGCCCGGACGGCCGTCCCGGTCTGGGTCAGCGTCGTGTTCCAGGCGTTGGTGACGCGCTGGTTCCCGTACGTCCAGGTCACCGTCCAGCCCGCGGTGGCCCGGCCGGTGTTGCGGACGGTCACGTCGGCGGTGAAGCCGCCGGTCCAGGTCTGGGTCACCGTGTACGACGCGGTGCAGGAGGCGCCGGTCGGCGGCGGGGGCGGGGTGGTGGTGGCCGGCGGCGGCGGAGGCGTGGTGCTGCCGCCGCCGGTGGTCACCGAGAACGAGGTCACGGCCAGCCCGGTGCCGCCGGTCCAGGGCTCGAACCCGGCCTGGATGCTGGTCAGGTACCACGAGGTCTGCGCGTAGCCCCGGCTCACCGCGTCGTTGAAGAACGTGCTGACCGGGAAGCTCACCGACCCGGTGCCGGCGGTGCGGACGTAGGAGATGACGTTCCAGCCGATGTTGCCCTCCCAGACGTCCCAGGTGCCGCCGGCCAGCGAGACCGTGGCGACCCGGGAGCCGACCGGCTGCGGGGCGCCGGCGTGGTTGAGCCAGACCATGATCTCGGCCCCGGTGTTCTGCCCGTCGCGGCGGGCGGTGGGGTCGAACCAGATGTCGTACGCGGCGTCCCACTGGCCGCTGCCCGGGTAGCTCATCCCGACGCTGGTCGAGATCCCGGCGAACGCGGCCGAGTTGGCCTGGATCGGGTTGAAGCCGGCCGTGCAGTTGGCGTAGTGGCAGCCCCAGTAGATCGACGGGTAGGACGCCGGGGCGCCGTTGGTCGGCACGTTGGCGTTGGAGGTGGACAGGGTGAAGCCGTTGGCGCCGACCGTGATGCATTGCTGGGCCGAGGTGCCCCAGCGGTTGTTCTGCACGATGTAGCGCCCGTCCGGGCTGGTCGTCGAGCCGAACTGGTCGCAGATCACGG
>DATINN010000233.1:0-6266 GCA_035474175.1 Mycobacteriales bacterium
GCGCCTCGGAGGTCGCGATCTGCGCCAGGAACCCGTCCAGCCGGGCGACCCAGCGCTCGGTCAGGAAGCGGATCGCCGGGTTCTTGGCGACGTACTTGTTCGTGTGGTTCCCGATGACGACGCCCGGGCTCTCGGCGCTCGGAGTCGATGGCTCCGGCGCCTTCGGGGCGGACCCGTCGACGGTGGTCATGGCGTGCCTCGCTTCTGGTAGCCAGCTCGTGTCCCAGGCCTCCGGGCCCGGCATCCCCCGCGCTCGATACGCTACCGCAGTGAGCGAGTCGTGAAGATTCCCCGGTATGTGACCCGGGCGGCGCGGATCGCCGTCGCCGTGCTGGCGCTGACGCTGCTGGCCCTCACCATCGTCCGGCAGCGGCACGCGGTGCTCGACGCGCTGAGCCGGATGGGCCCGGGCTGGTTCCTGGCCTCGCTGGCCGCGGCCGTCGTCGGGCTGCTGTTCACCAACTTCGCGTGGCGCACGATCATGGCCGACCTCGGCAGCCCGCTGCCGCTGGCGCCGGGGCTGCGGGTGTTCTTCCTGGCCCAGGTCGGCAAATACCTGCCCGGCGCGGTCTGGCCGTTCGTGGCCCAGATGGAGCTGGGCAAGGCGCTGGGCGTGCCCCGGCAGCGCAGCGCCGTCGGCGGGCTGCTGTTCGTCGGCATGCACTGCGCGACCGGCCTGCTGGTGGCCTCGGCCACGCTGCCGTTCGCCAGCCCGCGGGCGGCCGAGCGCTACTGGTGGGTGCTGGCGTTCACGCCGGTGCTGCTGGTGGTGCTGCACCCGCGGGTGCTCTCGCCGCTGCTGGACCGGGCCTTCTGGGTGCTGCGCCGGCCGCCGCTGCCGCGGGCGCTGACCCTGGGCAACACCGTGCGGGCGTGCGGCTTCCTGCTCGTCACCTGGGCCTTCTACGGCCTGTCGGTGCTCGCCCTGGCCCGCCCGCTCGGCCTGCACGGGGCCAGCTCGTTCTTCCTGGCCACGGGGGCGTACGCGCTGGCCTGGTCGGCCGGCGTGATGGTGCTGGGGCTGGTCCCGGCCGGCATCGGGGTCCGCGAGGTCATCCTGGGCGCGATCCTGCTGCCGGTGCTGCCGGCCGGGGAGGCGACCGCGGTGGTGGCCACGTCCCGGGTCGTGCAGACGCTCGGCGACACGCTGTGGGCGGTCGCGGCCGGGGTGTTCCTGCGCGGCTCGATGCGCACGGCCGCGCAGCGGATGGGCGCGGAGGCGGACGCCGCGGCGCCGGACGGCGGGGCGGAGTCGGTGGCGGCCTCGCCGCCGGAGGCGGGCGGGCGTCCGGCCGGATAGGCCGGTTCGGCTATCGTTCCCTGTCCGTTCGACGTCCCGTTCGATGTCCCGTCACCTGTCCCGTTCGACCGATCGGAGCCTGCTGACCGTGTCCGACCGCCAGTCCCAGGTGGGTGTCGTCGTGGTGACGTACTCGCCCGGCGACACCCTGGACGGGTTCCTGGACACGCTGGAGAAGGCGACGACGCGGCCGGTCGAGGTGGTGCTGGCCGACAACGGGTCCACCGACGGCGCCCCGGAGCGGGCCGCGGCCCGGCCCGGGGTCTCGCTGCTGCGCACCGGCGGCAACCTCGGCTACGGCCGGGCCGCCAACCTCGGCGTGCCGCAGGTCCCGGGGGACTGGGTCGTGGTGGCCAACCCCGACCTGCGCTGGGAGCCGGGCGCGCTGGACACGCTGCTGGACGCGGTCGAGCGCTGGCCCCGGGCCGGCGTGCTCGGCCCGGAGATCCTCACCCCGGACGGCGAGCTCTACCCCTCGGCCCGGGAGCTGCCCTCGCTCGGGCGCGGCATCGGGCACGCGCTGTGCGGCTGGTGGTGGCCGTCCAACCCGTGGACCGCGTCCTACCGGCGGGAGAGGGGCGAGCCGGTCGAGCGGGCGGCGGGCTGGCTGTCCGGGTCCTGCCTGCTGGTGCGGCGGGAGGCGTTCGACGCGGTCGGCGGCTTCGACCCGGCGTACTTCATGTACTTCGAGGATCTCGACCTGTGCGAGCGGATCGGCCGGGCCGGCTGGCAGAACGTGTATGTGCCGACCGCGGTGATCGTGCACGAGGGCGCCGCGTCGACCCGGTCCAACCCGGCCGAGATGGCGGACGCGCACCACGCCAGCGCCTGGCGCTACCTGTCCCGGCGCTACACCGGGCTGCGCTGGGCGCCGGTCCGGCTGGTGCTCAGGGCCGGGCTGACGGCACGGGCGGCGCTGGCGCGTCGGGTGCCGGCCGTGGCGGCGGGGGCGCGACCCACCGGTCACCCGAAGTCCTGAACGCGAGCACCAGCGCCACCACGGCCAGCGCGACCGCCGCCAGGAACGGCGCGAACGTGGGCCCGGCCGGGAACGGCGACCACGTCGCCAGCCCGTCGACCACCCCGCGCACCGCCGGGCCGAGCCGGCCGCGGGCATCGGCCGGCACCCACCAGGCCTGGGTCAGCGTCCGCCACGCCCACACCTGGGTGGCCACGCCCAGCACCAGCACCGCCCCGGGCGCCCACCGCGCCCACCGCCGCGGCAGGATCCGCAGCAGTCCGGCCGCGAACGCGACGCCGAGGCCGGTCAGGCCGACGTACAGGTAGCGGCCCTGGATGGCGACCAGCTTGCCGCCGTGGGTGGAGAACAGCGACCAGCTCTGCGAGGCCACGACCAGCGTGGTCAGCACGGCCGGCAGGCACAGCAGGGCCAGCGAGGCCCGCGACCAGCGGGCCCGGGTGCCGACCAGCAGGCCGACCGCGATCAGCAGCAGCAGCGCGAAGGTCCAGCCGAAGCAGAGCTGG
Source organism: Mycobacteriales bacterium (assembly GCA_035474175.1). Taxonomy (GTDB): domain Bacteria; phylum Actinomycetota; class Actinomycetes; order Mycobacteriales; family CADCTP01; genus CADCTP01. Next base: position 2,786 of record DATINN010000233.1, read on the forward strand.
ATGGCCAGCCGCGGCTTCTCCGGCAGCCCGATGCCGCCCCAGATCCGCAGCCCCAGCCGGTACGCGAAGCCGTGCGCGAACTGGACCACGCCGCCGGGGGCCGGTCGGGGCGGCCCGACGATCCGGGCGTACGCCTCCGGGCCCCAGCCATTGGGCTGCACCGCGCCGTAGAGGATCAGGTTGCGGACCCACCAGAGCAGGCCGAGGCCGCTCAGCCCGAGCGCGACCAGGGCCGGCGCGACCGGCCGGCGGCGGTGCCGGAGCCCGGCCACGACGTAGCCGGCCAGCACGACCGGGGGCAGCACCAGGGCGAAGCCCTTGGTCAGCAGCGCCGCGACCAGCGCGCCGCCGAGCAGCGCCGCGGTCCGCAGCCGGAAGTCGCCGGCCAGCACCCGGGCCAGCAGCCACACCACCACCGCCCCGAGGAGCGTCAGCAGCGAGTCGTTGGTGAAGGAGGCGCCGATCCGGCTCAGCCCCGGCACGGTCAGCGGCAGCACCGCCGCCAGCAGGGCCGGCGGTCCGGGCCCGAGCAGCGCCTTGGCGGTGGCCCAGGCCAGCAGCGGCAGCGGCGCCAGGGCCAGCATCGACAGCAGCCGCAGCAGCCAGATCTGCTGGTCGTAGTGCAGCCCGCCGACGCCCGGCACGTGCAGGACGGCCGCGCCCATCAGGTAGTACAGCGGCGGGTGCTGCACCTGCTGGTTGGGCAGGCCGCCCTGCAGCTGGTGGTTGCCGCCCTGCTCGTCGAAGGACGGCCGCTGGTCCCGCGGGCGGACCGGGAAGTCGGTGAAGGCCTGGCGGGGCGGGAAGCCGGGGCCGCGCTGGGTCTTCGCGACGCCCTCGGCGACCCGCCGCTCGGCCGGCGCGTACAGGTGCAGGCCCTTGGAGTACGCGTACGCCATGTCGATGTGCTGCGGCTCGTCGTAGCCGTACGTGGCCGGGTAGAGGATCGAGCACATCACCATGATCGCGACGTGCAGGCCGAGCAGGGCCCAGACCAGCGCCGGCGGGCGGTCCCGCCGGGCCCTGCTCACGACCGGCGGTTCGACGGCTTCCAGGGTCCGCACGGCCGTCACCGGGTCGCCCTCGCTCTCTCTCCGGAACCAAGTCGCCACGCACAGTACCCGCCTCGGCGGGGTGGGCTGGGGCCGCGTGGGTGTCGCCGCACCCGTTACCCTGCGTGGGTCCGGTACGGAGAGAGGGGCGCCGAGATCGACGCGATCGTGCTCGTGGGTGGACAGGGGACCCGGCTGCGGCCGCTCACGCTGAGCGCCCCCAAGCCGATGCTGCCGACGGCCGGGGTGCCGTTCCTCACCCACCTCTTCAGCCGGGTCAAGGCCGCGGGCGTGCGCCGGGTGGTGCTGTCCACCTCGTACCGGGCCGAGGTGTTCTCCGACCACTTCGGCACCGGGGCCGAGCTGGGCCTGGAGCTGGAGTACGTCACCGAGTCCGAGCCGCTCGGCACCGGCGGCGGCATCCGCAACGTGCTGGACCGGATCCGGTCCTCCGACGTCCTCGTGTTCAACGGCGACGTGCTGTCCGGGGTCGACCTGCGCAAGCTGGTCGACACGCACACCAACGGCGGCGCCGACGTCACGCTGCACCTGACCCGGGTCGACGACCCGCGCGCGTTCGGCTCGGTGCCGACCGACGCCGACGGGCGGGTGCAGGCGTTCCTGGAGAAGTCGCCCGAGCCGGTGACCGACCAGGTCAACGCCGGGTGCTACGTGTTCCGCCGGTCGGTGCTGGAGTCGATCCCGGCCGGGCGGCCGGTGTCGGTGGAGCGGGAGACGTTCCCGGGGCTGCTGGCGGCGGGCGCGGTCGTGCTCGGCTACGTCGACTCGACGTACTGGCTGGACCTCGGCACGCCGGCCACCTTCGTCCGGGGCAGCGCCGACCTGGTGCTGGGGCTGGCGCCGACCGGCGCCCTGCCCGGTCCCGCGGGCCAGGCCGTGGTGCTGCCCGGCGCGGTGGTCGCCCCGTCCGCGCGGGTGGTCGGCGGCTCGACCGTCGGGGCCGGCTGCGTGGTCGGCGCCGACGCCCAGCTGGACGCGGCCGTGCTCTTCGACGGGGCACAGGTGCAGGACGGCGCCGTGGTGGTCCGCTCGGTGCTGGGCCGCGGCGCGGTCGTCGGCCCCGGCTGCGTGGTCGAGGACGCGGTGCTCGGCGACGGGGTCGTGCTCGGCGCCCGCAACGAGCTGCGCGCCGGCGCCCGGGTGTGGCCCGGGGTCCAGCTCGGGGACACCGCCGTCCGCTTCTCCTCCGACGCCTGAGCCGGTCATGCGCCTGAGCCGGTCATGACCGCGGTCGAGGAGCGGGCGGTCGAGACCGTGTGGCGGGCCGGGCGGCCCGTCGACGTGCACGGCACCCTGCGCCCGTTCCTGCGCGGGCGCAGCGACCGCGCTCACCGCCTGCTGGACGGCGTGTTCTGGCGCTGCGCGCTGACCCCGGCCGGACCGGTCACGCTGGCGCTGCGGCAGGGCGCCCGGGAGGAGGTCCGCGCATCGGCCTGGGGCCCGGGCGCGGAGTGGACGATCGCCTCGATCCCGGAGCTGCTCGGCGCCCGCGACTCGTGCGACGACTTCGTGCCCCGGCACCGGGTGCTCTCCGACACCCACCGCAAGTATCCGGGCGTCCGCATCCCGCGCTCCGGGCTGGTCATGGACTCGGTGATCCCGGCCATCCTGGAGCAGCGGGTCACCAGCAAGCAGGCCCACGAGGCCTGGAAGTTCCTGCTGGTGAAGTACGGCACGGTGCCGCCGGGGCCGGCCCCGGACGGGATGCGGGTCCCGCCGCACCCGGCCGTGCTGCTGACCGTGCCGACCTGGGACTGGCACCGGGCCGGCGTCGACATCACCCGCCAGCGCGCCGTCCGCGCCGCCGCCACCGTCGCGCACCGCCTCGAGGAGTGCGTCGGCATGGCCCCGGCCGACGCGCTGGCCCGGCTGCGGGTGGTGCCGGGCCTGGGCGTCTGGACCGCGGCCGAGACCGCTCAGCGCGCCCTGGGCGACGCCGACGCCGTCTCGGTCGGCGACTTCCACATCCCCGGCCTGGTCGGTCACGCGCTGATCGGCCGGCGGGTGGACGACGACGGGATGCTGGAGCTGCTGGCGGAGTGGCCCGGGCACCGGCACCGGGTGGTCCGGCTGATCGAGCTGGCCGGGATCGGGAAGCCGCGGTACGGGCCGCGGTTCGCGCCGCAGGACTACCGCGACTTCTGATCCGCGCCGTCTCCGTGCGCGGCGAGCACGGCGTCGGCCAGGGGCGGCCAGGCGTCCTTGGCCCACTGCTCGAACTCGGTGTCGGTCAGCACGATCAGGCTCAGCCGGGCCACCGGGTCGACCCACACGAACGTGCCGGCCCGGCCGAAGTGCCCGAAAGTGGCCGGGTGGTTGCCGGCCCCGGTCCAATGTGGACTCTTCGAGTCCCGGATCTCGAAGCCCAGGCCCCAGTCGTTGGCCGGCTGCCGGCCGAACCCGGGCAC
>DATINN010000234.1:0-4984 GCA_035474175.1 Mycobacteriales bacterium
GGCGGGGGCCGTCCTGCTCCTCCATCTCCTCGCGGGTCGTCCGGTGGTGACTCGACTCCCGCGCCCGGCCTCCTGCCGGTCACCGCGGAACAGCGATCCACCTGGCCGGCGCTGCCGGCCGGTGTCGTGTGGGCCGCCGACCTGGTGGAGGCGCCGCCCGCGCTGCGCCCGGCGCTGGCCCGGGCGCTGGAGAAGGTCGCCGTGGTCGCCGACCTGGACGCGGCGCGGGACGTGGTCGCGACCGTCCCGGGCGTGCGGGCCGTCACGGCCGAGGGCGACCTGCTCGGCGAGGACTGGGCGGTGGGCGGCTCGGCGTCCGCGCCGAGCGTCATCGAGGTCCAGGCCGCGGTCGACGAGGCCGAGACCCGGCTGGCCGAGGCCGAGGCCCGCCGCGGCACCGTCGCGGCCGAGCTGGCCGCGGCCAAGACCGCCGCCGACACCGCCCGGCTGGCCGTCGAGAAGGCGCTGGAGCGGCTCAACGAGTCCGACGCCCAGCTCAACGCCGTGGCCGAGCAGCTCGGCCGGCTCGGCGCCGGTGCCCGCAGCGCCGCGGCCGAGGCCGACCGGCTGGACAAGGCCCGCGCGACCGCGGTCGAGGCCCGCGAGCAGGACGTGGCCAAGCTGGCCGACCTGGAGGACCGGCTGGCCGCGGCCGAGGAGATCCCGGTCGACGAGGAGCCCTCCACCGACGAGCGCGACGAGCTGCAGTCCCGCGGCGCCGGCGCCCGGCAGGCCGAGATGGACGCCCGCCTGGCCGTGCGTACCGGCGAGGAGCGGGTCCGCGCCCTCTCCGGCCGGGCCGACCAGCTGCTCCGCTCGGCCGCGACCGAGCGCGCCACCCGGGCCCGGCTGGAGGAGCGCCGGGTCGCCCGGGCCCGCGGCGCCGCCGTGGCCGCCGCCGTCGCGACCGCGGCCGAGGCCGCCCTGCGCCGGATCGCCGGCTCGCTGGAGGTCGCCGTCGCCGACCGGGACGCGGCCCAGCAGGCCCGGGTCGTCCGCGAGGGCGAGCTGCTGGCCCTGCGCACGTCCAGCCGGGAGCTGGGCCAGGAGCTGGAGCGGCTCACCGACGTGGTGCACCGCGACGAGGTCGCCCGGGCCGAGCAGCGGCTGCGGATCGAGCAGCTGGAGACCGTCGCGGTCGAGCAGTTCGGGGTCGACCTGGACGCGCTGGCGGCCGAGTACGGCCCCGACGTCCTGGTCCCGCCCGGCCCCGGTGACATCGCCAAGGCCCAGGCGGACGGCAAGGAGGCCCCGGTGCCGGCCCCGTACGAGCGGGCGGTGCAGGAGAAGCGGGCCGCCCGGGCCGAGCGCGACCTGGCCCTGCTGGGCAAGGTCAACCCGCTGGCGCTGGAGGAGTTCGCCGCGATGGAGGAGCGGCACCAGTTCCTCTCCACCCAGCTGGAGGATCTCAAGGCGACCCGCCGCGACCTGATGACCGTGGTCCGGGACGTGGACGAGCGGATCCACGACGTGTTCGCCTCGGCGTACGCGGACGTGGCCCGGGAGTTCGAGATCGTGTTCCGGACGCTGTTCCCGGGCGGCGAGGGCCGGCTGGTCCTCACCGACCCCGACGACATGCTCGCCACCGGCATCGAGGTCGAGGCCCGGCCGCCGGGCAAGAAGGTCAAGCGGCTGTCCCTGCTCTCCGGTGGCGAGCGGTCGCTGACCGCGGTGGCGCTGCTGGTGGCGATCTTCCGGGCCCGCCCGTCGCCGTTCTACGTGATGGACGAGGTCGAGGCGGCCCTGGACGACGTCAACCTGGGCCGGCTGCTGACCCTCATCGAGGAGCTGCGCTCCACCAGCCAGCTGATCATCATCAGCCACCAGAAGCGGACGATGGAGATCGCCGACGCCCTGTACGGCGTGAGCATGCGCGGCGACGGCATCACCACGGTCATCAGCCAGCGGCTGCGGGAGCGGGAGTCCGCCTGACGGCGGCAAGGATTATCGGCCGAACGCAGCAAAGTTTTCCAGGCGGCCGCTTCCGCCGTTACGATGTGAGGCGATGTCCGCCATCCAGGTGCGCGACGTGCCCCCCGATCTGCACCGCCGACTGCGCGAGCGCGCGGCGGCGGATCGGCTGTCGCTGTCGGAATACGTGCTGAAGCTGCTGGAGCGCGACGCGGGGACGCTGTCGACCCGGGAGTGGCTGGCCGCGCTGGCCGAGCGGGAGCCGGTGCGCGGGGTGGACGTCGCGGGGGCGCTGGACGGGTCGCGGTCCGAGCGCGACTCGCGGGCCGCCCGTGTATTGCGTCATTGACGCCGGGGCCCTCCTCGAGCTGCTGCTGCGCACCATGCGGGCCGAGTCCGTGCAGGCCGTGGTCGCCGACCGCCAGCTGGTCGCCCCGGCCGTGATCGACGCGGAGGTGCTCTCCGCCCTGCGCGGGCTGGAACGCACCCACGGCGTCACCGCCTCCCGGGCCGCGCTGGCCATCGTCGACCTCCGGCTGGCCCCGGTCGAGCGCTACCCGCTGGAGTCGCTGCTGGACCGGGCCTGGGCCCTGCGCAACCAGCTCAACGCGTACGACGCGCTCTACGTGGCGCTCGCGATCGAGCTGGACTGCCCGCTGGTGACCACCGACGACCGCATCCCCTCGCCCCGCCTGCCGGCCCAGGTGCTGCACGCGTAACCCGCTCCCTGCGGTCCGGGCGTCGTGCCCGCTGCGGCACGGGCACGGGCGGGCTGGGAAACTCGGGGCATGGAGTTCGTGATCCTCGGGATCGTCATCGTGGTGCTGCTGGTCGTCGCGCTCACCGCGTTCGTGGTGCCGCGGCGGCGGGGCACGACGCTGCCGCCGGCGCCGGAGCGCTCGGTGCCGCCGCTGCGGACCGACGTCGACAGCGACACCGAGGTGGCACCCGAGGGAACCACCGAACCGGAGCCGAAGGCCGGCGAGGGCACGCTGGTCGACACCACCGGCCCCGGGCTGGAGATCCCGGAGTCCGCCGCCGGCCGGATGCTGCGGCTGCGCTCCCGGCTGTCCCGGTCCCAGTCCACCCTCGGCCGCGGGCTGCTGTCGCTGCTGTCCCGGGAGAAGCTGGACGAGGACGCCTGGGAGGAGATCGAGGACGCGCTGCTGACGGCCGACGTCGGCGTGGCCTCGACCCAGGAGATCGTGGAGCGGCTGCGGACCCGGACCAGGGTGCTCGGCACCCGCTCCGAGGGCGAGCTGCGCGCGCTGCTGGCCGACGAGCTGGTGACCGCGCTGCAGCCGGACCTGGACCGCACCCTGCACACCGTCCCGCACGGCGACGGCCGCCCGGCGGTGCTGCTCGTGGTCGTCGTCAACGGCACCGGCAAGACCACCACCTGCGGCAAGATCGCCCGGCTGCTGGTCGCCGACGGCCGGACCGTGCTGCTGGGCGCGGCCGACACGTTCCGGGCCGCGGCCGCCGACCAGCTGGAGACCTGGGCCGGCCGGGTCGGGGCCCGGGTGGTGCGCGGGCCCGAGGGCGGCGACCCGGCCAGCGTCGCGTTCGAGGCGGTCAAGCTCGGCACCGAGACCGAGGACAACCTGGGCGTGGACACCGTGCTCATCGACACCGCCGGCCGGCTGCACACCAAGGTCGGGCTGATGGACGAGCTGGGCAAGATCAAGCGGGTGGTGGAGAAGCAGGGCCCGGTGGACGAGACGCTGCTGGTGCTGGACGCCACCACCGGGCAGAACGGCGTGGTCCAGGCCCGGGTCTTCGCCGAGGCCGTGCAGGTCACCGGCATCGTGCTGACCAAGCTCGACGGCACGGCCAAGGGCGGCATCGTGGTCTCGGTCCAGCGCGAGCTGGGCGTGCCGGTCAAGCTGATCGGGCTGGGGGAGGGGCCCGACGACCTGGCCCCGTTCGAGCCCGAGTCGTTCGTGGATGCGCTGCTCGGGGAGACCACGTAACGCTCGTGGTGTTAGCTGGCGGTCTGCGCCGTCACCACCACTGGGGGGATCGATGTCCTTTTCGCTCGACCGCCGAAAGTTCCTGGGCACCGCGCTGGCCGGGGCGGCGATCGTCGCCTTCGACCCGCTGACCGGGAGCTGGGTGACGGCGGCCGAGGCGGCGTCCGGGGCGCCGGCCGGCGCGGTCGCGGTGCCGGACCTGGACGGCGAGCTGACCACCGACCCGGCCGCGCTGGCCGAGGTCGCCGACGACTTCGGCCACCTGGTGCACCGGACCCCGCTGGCCGTGCTGCGCCCGGGCTCGGCCCGGGACATCCAGAAGCTGGTCCGGTATGCCAACCGGCACCACCTCGCCGTCTCCGTGCGCGGCCAGGGCCACAGCACCGACGGCCAGTCCCAGGTGCACGCGGGCGTCGTCGTCGACTCCCGCACGCTCGCCACGATCCACGAGATCGGCCCCGGCCGGGCCGTGGTGGACGCGGGCGTGACCTGGCTGGAGCTGCTCACCGCGGCCGTGGCCCACGGGCTGACCCCGCCGGTCTTCACCGACTACCTCGGGCTGTCGGTCGGCGGCACGCTGTCGGTCGGCGGCATCGGCGGCACCACCCAGACGTACGGGATGCAGGTCGACACCGTGCTGGAGCTGGAGGTGGTGACCGGCGAGGGGGAGCTGGTGCGCTGCTCCCCGGCCCGCAACCGGGCCCTGTTCGAGGCCGTGCTGGGCAGCCTGGGCCAGCTCGCGATCGTGGTCCGGGCGACGATCAGGCTGGTCCGGGCGCCGGCGGCGGCCCGCGGCTACCAGCTCTTCTACACCGACCTCGACACCTACCTGGCCGACCAGCGGCGGCTGCTGGGCCAGCGGCGGTTCAGCTCGCTGGAGGGGCAGGCGGTGCGCGACGCCGCCGACACCCGCTGGGACTTCTTCGTCGACGCGGCCGCCTACCACGACGGGACGCCGCCGTCCGACGCGACGATCACCCGGGGCCTGCGCTTCGACCCGGCCCGCACGGTGGTGACCGACTACTCGTACGTGGAGTGGGTCAACCGGCTCCAGCCGACCGTCGACTTCCTCAAGTCGATCGGCGCCTGGACGCTGCCGC
>DATINN010000235.1:0-3033 GCA_035474175.1 Mycobacteriales bacterium
CACCGCAACGGCGGACAGCTCCGGCGGCGCCAGCCCCGCCCCGGTCATCGCCGGAACGGCCCGCCGGTCGAGCCCGGGCAGGTCGGCGCCGCGGGCCCGCTCCTTGACCGCGGCCGTGCCGGCGACCGGGCACTGGTCGCCGATCAGCCGCTGCAGGGCGGCCGAGGAGGCCGAGGACAGGAACAGCGGCGCCGACGCGGCCGCGCAGGCCAGGATCGCGGCGGCCGCGATCACCGCCAGCAGCACCGCCGGCTGGCCGAACGGGAGCACCGGGGCCCGCCGCCACGGCGGCAGCGACCAGACCCCGGCGCCGGCCCGCGGGCGGGGCGGATCGGCCGCGGGCGCGGCACGCGTCGCGGCGATCTCCCCGGCGGGCGGCACCCGCACGTCGTCCCGGACGGACACGCCGCCACCGTAGAGCCGTCCCGGCACCGGACGAGACGGTCGTGACCGGATCGTGAGACCCGCCCGCGCGCGGAGCGGACGCCCGACCTACGCTCGTGAGGTGCAGCTGCCCCGGGTGTCCGACGTCGTGGTGCGGCGGCTGGCGGTCGCGTCCGTGGTCGCCAACGCCGGCATCGTCGTCACCGGCGGGATCGTCCGGCTGACCGGGTCGGGCCTGGGCTGCCCGACGTGGCCGACCTGCACCGACGCCTCGCTCACCCCCACCGCGGCGTACGCGCAGCACGGCGTGATCGAGTTCACCAACCGGATGCTCACGTTCGTGCTCACCGCCGTCGTGCTGGCCACCCTGCTGGCCGTGCTGCGGTCCTCCCGACGAAGCCTGCTGCCGCTGGCCGCCGCCGCCTTCCTCGGCATCCCGGCCCAGGCCGTCCTCGGCGGCATCACCGTGCTGACCGGGCTCAACCCGTGGACGGTCGCGGCCCACTTCCTGCTGTCCATGGGCATCCTGGCCGTGACCACGACGCTGGCCTGGCGGGCGTACCAGCCCGAGGGCGAGTCGCGGCCGGCGGTCAACCCGAGCCTGGTCACGCTGGTCCGGGTGCTGGTCGGGGTGACCCTGGCCGTGCTGGCGATCGGCACCGTGGTCACCGGCAGCGGCCCGCACGCCGGGGACGCCGACGTCCCCCGCACCGGCTTCGACCCCGAGACCGTCAGCCAGCTGCACGCCGACGCGGTCATGCTGCTGATCGGCCTCACGATCGCCACCCTGCTCTGGCTGCGCGGCACGAAGGCCCCGCCCGCCGCCACCCGGGCCGCCGCCGTCCTGCTCGCGGTCGAGCTGGCCCAGGGCCTGATCGGGTTCGTGCAGTTCTTCACCGGCCTGCCGGTGGTGCTGGTCGCCGTCCACCTGGCCGGCGCCTGCCTGGTCTGGATCGCGGCGCTGCGGCTGCTGCTGGCCACCCGGACCGTCCCCGTCCCGGCCCCGGCGACCGTCACAGAGGAGTACGTGGCGGGCTGACCGTTGTGTGAGGGACGATCACGTCGTGTCCGACACCGAGCAGGCGCCGGTCCCGACCACCGTCCCGGCCGGGATCGAGCGCAACGGCATCAACGTCATCGCCGAGTCCGAGCGCAAGGGCAAGCCCGCCGACCTGTTCTGGCCGTGGTTCGCGGCCAACATCTCCGTCCTCGGGGTGAGCTACGGCGCGTTCGTGCTCGGCTTCGGGGTCTCCTTCTGGCAGGGCCTGATCGCGGCCGTGGTCGGCGTGATCGTGTCCTTCGCGCTGTGCGGCTGGGTCGCGCTGGCCGGCAAGCGCGGGTCGGCGCCGACGATGGTGCTGTCCCGGGCCGCGTTCGGCGTCCGGGGCAACCGGCTGCCGGCCGCGCTGTCCTGGCTGCTCACCGTGGGCTGGGAGACCGTGCTGGTCATCCTGGCCACGCTGGCGACCGCGACCGTGCTGGACCGGCTGGGCTGGGGCGGCGGCACCGGCACCAAGGTGGTGGCGATGATCGTGGTCGCCGGCATCACGATCGTGGCCGGCGTGCTCGGCTTCAGCTTCATCATGCGGCTGCAGACCTGGATCACCCTGGCCACCGGCGCGCTCACCGTCGTCTACGTGATCCTCTCCGCCGACGACATCTCCTGGTCGGCCGTCTCCGGGCTGCCGACCGGGTCGACCCAGGCGTTCGTGGGCGCGCTGGTGTTCGTGATGACCGGCTTCGGGCTGGGCTGGGTCAACGCGGCCGCGGACTACTCCCGCTACCTGCCCCGCTCGGCCTCGTCCCGGGGCGTGTTCAGCTGGACCACGTTCGGCGGGGCGCTCGGGCCGGTGGCGCTGGTCGCGTTCGGGCTGCTGCTGGCGGGCTCCTCGACCCAGCTGTCCCAGGACATCGGCTCCGACCCGATCGGCGCGCTCACCGAGGTGCTGCCGACCTGGTTCCTGGTGCCGTTCGCGGTGGTGGCCGTGCTCGGCCTGATCGGCGGCGCGGTCCTGGACATCTACTCCTCCGGCCTGTCCCTGCTCGCCGCCGGCGTCCGCATCCCCCGGCACCTGGCCGCGCTGGTCGACGGTGTGATCATGATCATCGGCACCGTGTACGTGGTGTTCGCCGCGGACGACTTCATCGGGCCGTTCCAGGGCTTCCTGATCACCCTCGGGGTGCCGATCGCGGCCTGGTGCGGGGTGCTGCTGGCCGACATCGCGCTGCGCCGGCGCGACTACGCCGAGGACGACCTCTACCGGCCGGCCGGGCGCTACGGCGACGTGCAGCCGGTGCCGGTCGGGCTGGTCGTGCTCGGCACCGTGCTCGGCTGGGGCCTGGTCACCAACGGCGCGGCCGGCTGGCTGGACTGGCAGGGCTACCTGCTGGGGCCGTTCGGGCTGGGCGGCAAGGAGGGCGCGTGGGCGTTCGCCAACCTGGGCGTGCTGGTCGCGCTGGCCGTCGGGCTCCTCGGCACGCTGCTCACCGCCCGCACCCGGGTCCGCGCCCAGGAAGCCGCCCCGGCGCCACGCTGAGCCGGCCCGCCCGGCCGCCGGGCGCGGGCCGCCGGCCGCACGGGCCGCCGCGCCAGGGGCAGGGGTGCCCCTACTGCAGGACGGCCTTGATCGCGGCCGCGAACCGGTCGGC
>DATINN010000236.1:0-8515 GCA_035474175.1 Mycobacteriales bacterium
TCTCGGCATCGAGCCGGAGCTGCTGACGGAGCAGGCGTCGCTGTCGGAGGACCTCGGGCTCGACTCGCTGGCCGGGATCGAGCTGGCGACCGCGCTGGAGGACCGGTTCTCGCTGCGGATCACCGACGACGAGCTGTCGGCCCTGCGGACGTACGGGGACCTGGAGCGGCTGGTGCTGCGGAAAGTCGCAGCCTGACCCGTGCGGTCGCCGTACGGGGTCAGTCCGTGCGGGTCCAGGGTTCGACGACGGCGAGGAACGCCGTCGAGGACGGCTCGGCCTCCTCGACCTCGGGCGCGCCCGGGACGGCGCTCCCGCCGACGGTGATCCGCGCCGTCCGGCAGGGCGCGTAGACGTTGGACAGCGCGTACTCCACGCCGCCGAGCGTGAGGCCGGCCATCGCGAACGGGCGCCGGTCCAGCACGTCGCTGATCTCCACGGTCACGTCGCCGGCCTTGGCCACCAGGCCGCGCCCGAGGTCCAGGTCCAGCTCGACCTCGACCTGCTCGACCGGCCCGGGCGTCCAGGGCAGCCCGTCGACCTCGCCGAAGTGCCGGACGAAGGTGTCCGCGAGCCACTGCGCCAGCGCCGGGTCGGGGCCGAGCAGCCGCACCCGGCCGTCGTGCCAGAGCACGACCGCCGGCCCGGAGCCGTGCTCGGACCAGTCCACCTGCCACACCGAGGCGAACGCGGTCACGGCGCCGGCGTCGCGCAGCAGGACCCCGGGGTTGGCCCCGGTCAGCATCACGGTCATGCCGGTGACCTGCCCACTGCGCGGGCGGCCAAGCGCTCAGCGGCCGTCCAGGTAGGACAGCACGGCCAGCACCCGGCGGTGGTCGGTGTCGGCCGGGGCCAGGCCGAGCTTGGTGAAGATGCTGCTCACGTGCTTCTCCACCGCGCCGTCGGTGACCACCAGCGCCGCCGCGATGGCCCCGTTGGAGCGGCCCTCGGCCATCAGCTTGAGCACCTCCTGCTCCCGCGGCGTCAGCGCGTCCAGCGGGCGGCGGCGGCCCCGCAGCAGCAGCTGGGAGACGACCTCGGGGTCGAGCGCGGCGCCGCCGTCGCCGACCCGGCGCAGCGCCCCGACGAACTCCTCCACGTCCGCGACCCGGTCCTTGAGCAGGTAGCCCACGCCGCGGGTGTCGCCGGCCAGCAGCTCCGTCGCGTACCGCTCCTCGACGTACTGGGAGAGGACCAGGACGGCGACCGCGGGCCAGCGCTTGCGGATCACCAGTGCGGCCCGCAGTCCCTCGTCGGTGTGGGTCGGCGGCATCCGCACGTCCGCGACCACGACGTCGGGCGTGTGCTCGGCCACCGACCGCAACAGCTGCTCGCCGTCGGGCACGGCCTCGACCACGTCGAAGCCGGCCTCGTCCAGCAGCCGGGCTAGGCCCTCCCGGAGCAGGACCGAGTCCTCGGCGATCACGACACGCACGGCAACTCCACGGTCAGGACGGTCGGGCCGCCGCTCGGACTGTCCACGTGCAACCGGCCGTCCACCCCGGACACCCGGTCGGCCAGGCCGCGCAGGCCGGTGCCCAGGGCCGGGTCGGCGCCGCCGACGCCGTCGTCGGTGACCACCACCCGCAGCAGCCCGTCGAGCCGCCGGACGACCACCGCGGCCCGGTTGGCCTTCGCGTGCTTGGCCACGTTGGTCAGCGCCTCGGCCACCACGAAGTACGCGATCGCGTCGACCACGGGCACCGCCTTGGCGCCGGCGGCCGGGTCGACCTCGACCACCACCGGGATCGGCGACCGGGCCGCCAGCCCGGACAGCGCCGCGTCCAGGCCGCGGTCGGTCAGCACGGCCGGGTGCAGGCCGCGGGCGAGGTCGCGCAGCTCGGCCAGCGCCAGCTTGGCCTCGTTGTGGGCCTCGTCCAGCAGCGCCCGGGCCCCGTCCGGGTCGGTGCCGAAGCGGGCCCTGGCCCGGCCCAGCTGCATGGCCAGCGCGACCAGCCGCTGCTGGGCCCCGTCGTGCAGGTCCCGCTCGATCCGGCGGCGCTCCTGCTCGGCCGAGACGACGACCGCGGCCCGGCTGCGCTCCAGCTCGCCGACCCGGGCCGCCAGCCGGTCCGGGCCGAGCAGCCGGCCGGTGATCGCGAGGTCGGCCCGGCCGAGCCAGCGGACCATCAGCGGCGCGTTGAGCAGCAGGACCACGCCCAGCACGCCCACCAGCACGGTCATCCACCACGTCCGCACGGTGAACAGCCAGAGGTTGGCGCCGCCGCCGGGCAGGGCCCAGTTGTAGATCGGCAGCGTCAGCGCGCCCAGCGGCACCAGCCAGCTCCCGGCCAGCAGCACGATCTCGACCGTGCTCAGCGGGAACCGCAGCACGCCGTAGCCGATCTCCCGCCAGCGGGCCGGCGACCGGACCGTGGCGCGGAACCGGTCCAGCAGGCTGCCGTCCTTCGACCCCGGGTCGGCTTCCGGGATGTCGACGCCGAGCACCATCCGGTAGCGCCCGCGCTCGATCCGGGCGAAACGCCGGGTCAGCCACAGGACCACGGCCAGGATCGGCAGGCCCAGCATGAAGAACGGGGTCAGCGCGAGCGCCAGCGGGACCAGCCAGCCCAGCACGAGGAACGCGAAGAACCCCGTCCACAGGCCGATCAGCAGGTTGACCGAGGTCAGCCAGGCGTCGGTGCCGGCGGTCCGGTCGCGCGCCGGTTCCGGCGCGGCCGGGACGACCACCGTCGCCTCCGTGTCCGGCTCCACCTGCACCACCTCAGCCTCCTCGCTGCCGCATCTCCCGTACGGAGCCCACCGTAGGGAAGCGCGGCCGGAAAACCAGTGCGGACAGCCGCCCGATCCAGCTGTGGCTAGCCCTACCTGAACTCTGGGGTCTGCCGTGCTGACCCCGGCGGCGGTGATCGACAGGCTTCATCCCGGCACCGGAGCACTCCGAGAAGGGACGAGGACAGTGGCGAACAGGCGCCCGAGCAGGGTCGTACGGATCGCGCGGTGGAGCGCGGAACACAAGCTGCGAGCGGTGCTCGCCTGGGTGGCGTTCGTCGTCGTGTGCGTCGGCGTCGGCGGCCTGGCCGGGACCCGGTCGCAGACCGACGCCCAGCAGGCGGTCGGGGAGTGGGGCCGGGCCGAGCAGTGGGTCCTCGACGGTCACTTCGCCGACCCGGCGATGGAGAACGTGCTGATCACCTCCCGGTCCGGGACGCTCGACGCGGCGGCGGCCGGGGCGGCGGCGACCGAGGTCCGGCAGCGCCTGGGCCGGCTGCCGCAGGTCGGATCGGTGGCCGAGCCGGTGACCGCGCCCGGCGGGAAGGCCGTGCTGGTGCGGGCCGCGATGACCGGCGCCGCCGACGACGCCGGCGACCACGTGCAGCCGCTGCTGGACGCGACCGCGGCCGTGCAGGCCGCGCACCCGCAGCTGCGGGTCGAAGAGGTCGGTGGCGGCACGATCGACAAGGCCCTGGACAAGACGTACGGGGAGGACTTCCAGAAGGCCGAGGTGCTCAGCATCCCGGTGACGCTGGTCATCCTCGTCGTCGCCTTCGGGGCACTGCTGGCCGCGGCCGTGCCCGTGCTGCTCGCGCTGACCTCGGTGGCGGCCGCGATGGGGCTGTCCGCGCTGGCCTCCCACCTGCTGCCGCTGACCGACACCACGGCCAGCGTCGTGCTGCTCATCGGGATGGCGGTCGGCGTCGACTACTCGCTGTTCTACGTGCGGCGGGCCCGGGAGGAACGGGCCCGGGGCCGGACCGCCCTGGACGCGGTGGAGATCGCCGCCGCCACCTCCGGCCGGGCCGTGGTCGTCTCCGGCTGCACGGTGATGGTCGCGATGGCCGGCATGTTCCTGTCCGGCAGCGTCATCTTCTCCTCGCTCGCGCTCGGCGCGATCCTCGTCGTCGCGGTGTCCGTGCTGGGCTCGATCACGGTGCTGCCGGCGGTGCTGGCCGGGCTCGGCCGCTGGGTCGACCGGCCGCGGGTGCCGCTGCTGCACCGGCTCACGATGCGGCCCGGGCGCCCGCAGCGGGTGTGGCCGGCGCTGCTGCGGCCCACCCTGCGGCATCCTGCGCTGGCCCTCGGCGTCGGTGCCGGCGCCCTGGCCCTGCTGGCGCTGCCCGCGCTCGGCCTGCAGACCAGCCTGACCGGCGTCGGCGACCTGCCGCGCTCGATCCCGGCGCTGCAGACGTACGACCGGCTGACCGCCGCGTTCCCGAGCGAGGGCGCGTCCGCGGTGGTCGTGGTCAAGGCCGACCCGGCCGCGGCCGGTGCGGTCCGCTCCGCGCTGCTCGACCTCGACGGCCGGACCGCGGCCGACCCGCACTTCGCCCCCGCATCCGAGCCCGATCTGGACGTCTCGGCCGACGGCCGGATCAGCCGGCTGTCGCTGGGTATCCGGGCCGAGGCCGAGACCGACGATGCCAAGGAGGCACTGACGCTGCTGCGGACCCGGTTGCTGCCGGCGACGGTCGGTCAGGTGCCCGGGGCCCGGACCGCCGTCGGCGGGGACACCGCGGCGTCGGTGGACTTCTCCAAGTCGCTGTCCGACCGGTTGCCGCTGGTGGTCGGGTTCGTGCTCGGGCTGACGTTCCTGCTGGTGCTGTGGACGTTCCGGTCCGTGGTGGTGGCGGCGACCGCGATCGGGCTCAACCTGCTCTCGGTCGGCGCCGCGTACGGGCTGCTGGTGGTGGTGTTCCAGCACAGCTGGGCCGAGGGGCTGCTCGGCTTCCACTCCAACGGGACGATCGTGGCCTGGCTGCCGATGTTCCTGTTCGTGGTGCTGTTCGGGCTGTCGATGGACTACCACGTGTTCGTGGTGAGCCGGATCCGGGAGCTGGCGATGCGCGGGATGCCGACCCGGGACGCTGTGCGGGAGGGGATCGTCGGCTCGGCCGGCGCGGTGACCAGCGCGGCCGTGGTGATGGTGGCGGTGTTCTCGATCTTCGCCACGCTGAGCGGGCTGGAGTTCAAGCAGATGTGCGTCGGGCTGGCGGCCGCGGTGCTGCTGGACGCGACGATCGTGCGGGCGGTGCTGCTGCCGGCCGCGATGACCCTGCTCGGCCGGTGGAACTGGTGGGCGCCGCCGCTGCTGCGGACCCGGCAGCCGGTCCCGCAGGACACCCCCGGCGAGCTGGTCGGCGTCTGAGACCACCGTGGCTGGCAGCCGCTGACAGCGGCTGCCAGCCCGGTGTGCGCGCGCTGCCAGCGCCCGGGGCGACTCTCGTCCCCGACGAGAGGAGACGCCACATGTACGCGATCGAGGCCGAAGGGCTGGTCAAGCGGTTCGGGGCCACGACGGCCCTGGCCGGGGTGGACCTGGCCGTGCAACCAGGAACCGTGCTCGGTGTGCTCGGTCCCAACGGGGCGGGCAAGACCACCGCGGTCCGGGTGCTGGCCACCCTGCTGCGGCCGGACGCCGGCAGCGCCCGGGTCGGCGGGCTGGACGTGGTCCGGGACGCGTCCCGGGTGCGCCGCCTGGTCGGCCTGACCGGGCAGTACGCGGCCGTCGACGACGACCTGACCGGCACCGAGAACCTGGTGATGATCGGCCGGCTGCTGGACCTGCGCGGCGCCGACGCCAAGCGGCGGGCGGCCGAGCTGCTGGCCGGGTTCGACCTGAGCGACGCCGCGAACCGGCCGGCCAAGACGTACTCCGGCGGCATGCGGCGGCGGCTCGACCTAGCCGCCAGCCTGGTCGGGAGGCCGTCGGTGATCTTCCTGGACGAGCCGACCACCGGCCTGGACCCGACCAAGCGGGACGAGGTCTGGACGACCGTGCGGCAGCTGGTCGCCGAGGGCGCGACCGTGCTGCTGACCACGCAGTACCTGGACGAGGCGGACGCGCTGGCCGACGAGATCTCCGTGTTCGACCACGGCCGGATCATCGCCCACGGCACGCCGCACGAGCTGAAGAAGATCGTCGGCAACCAGAGCCTGGAGGTCCGCCCGGTCGAGGAGGACCGGCTGCCGGACGTGGCCCGGGTGCTGGCCGAGGTCGCCGGGGTGCCGGCCGAGTCGCCCCGCCGGGGCGTGCTGCAGGTCCCGGTGCTCGGCGACGACGCGCTGACCGCGGCGGTGGCCCGGTTCGCGGCCGACGGGATCGCGGTGACCGAGCTGGCGCTGAAGCTGCCCGGACTGGACGAGGTGTTCGCGGCGCTGACCGGCGCCCCGGCGACGAGTGACGAGGAGGACGCGGCATGACCACGCTCGCAGACGCACCCACGCAGGTTCCGCCGCCGGTCGCGGCGCCGGAACAAGGCACCCGGCCCTTCCCCCTGTTGCGGCACAGCCTGGTGCTGGCCGGCCGGGCCGTGCTCAAGATCCGCCGCACGCCCGAGCAGCTCCTGGACGTGACGCTGCAGCCGATCATCTTCGTGCTGCTGTTCGTGTACGTCTTCGGCGGCGCGGTGTCCGGCTCCACCCACGACTACCTGCAGTACGTCCTGCCGGCGATCATGGTGCAGACGGTGCTGTTCTCGTCCCTGTCCATCGGGGTGAACCTCAACACCGACATCAAGAAGGGCGTGTTCGACCGGTTCCGGTCGCTGCCGATCGCCCGGTCCGCGCCGCTGATCGGCGCGGTCTCGGCCGAGGTCGTGCGGTTCACCGTGTCGGTGGTCGTGCTGATGGGCGTCGGGTACGCGCTGGGCTTCCGGGTCGGGACCGACCCGCTGTCGGCCCTGGCCGGCTGCCTGCTGGCGATCGCGTTCGCGCTCTGCATGAGCTGGGTCGCGGTGTTCCTCGGCACCTGGCTGCGCGAGTCCGGCTCGGTGCAGGGCATCGGCTTCCTGCTGCTGTTCCCGCTCACCTTCGGCAGCAACATGTTCGTGCCCACCGCCTCGCTGCCGGGCTGGCTGCAGGCCTGGGTGAAGGTCAACCCGGTCAGCCACCTCACCGACGCGATCCGCGGGCTGCTGGTCGGCGGTCCGGTGGCCGGGCCGGTGGCGTGGGCGGTGCTCAGCGGCGGGCTGATCCTGGCCGTCTTCGCCCCGCTCGCGGTCACCACCTACCGGCGCAAGACGCTCTAGCCCACATCGACGGCGTTGCCGCGCAGCAGGTCCAGAGCCTGCTCGCGCGGCAACGCCGCGCCGTCGTTGTAGATCCGGTCGAGGGTGTCGGCGCCGAGGGCGGCGGTGAGCTCCCGGCGCAGCCGCTGCACCTGCGGGTTGCCGAGCTCCTCGGTGCCGCGCAGGGCCAGGGCGGCGCCGAACATCGTGGCCGACCGCTGCAGGTCGCCGGCCCGCAGCTCGACGTACGCCGCGGCCAGCGCCACCGCCCCCATCACCGGCATGTCCCGGTCGGCGGTCGGCAGCGTGGCGGCCTCGCGCAGCCGGTCCCGGGCCAGGTCGGCGTCGCCGTCCTCGGCGTCCAGCGTCGCCAGGGTGGCCAGCACGGTCGCGACCAGTTGCGGCGGCCCACCGTTGATGCGCTGGGCGCCGGCGAGCGCTCCCTCGGCCAGCCGCCGGGCCTCGGCCCGGTCGCCACTGTCGCGGGCCAGGTCGGCCATCCCGAGGTCGGAGCTGATGAGGCCGATCGTGGAGCCGGCCCGCTCGGCCTCCTCCCGGGCGATGGCCAGCTCCGACCGGGCCCGGTCCAGGTCGCCGCCGCGCGCGTAGGCGATGGCGAGGCGGGTCCGGGTGAAGGAGGCGTCCTCGCTGGCGGTGATCTCGCTCATCAACCGGTGGGCCTCGCCGTACGCCGCGAGCGAGCCGTCGATGTCGCCGTCGGCGAGCCGGAGGCTGCCGAGGGCGGACAGCGTGTTGGACAGGCCCCAGCGCTCGCCGACCTCCCGGTAGCCCTCGATGGCCCGTTTGAGGCTGAGCCGGTATTCGTCGAAGCGCCCGTCGTTCTCGAACAGCATCGCGGACAGGAAGTGCCGGGTCGCCCGGCCCCACGGGTCGGCCGGCTCCGAGCCCTCCAGCAGCGCGAAGGCGCGCTCCTCGTCGTCGGTGAGCATGGCCGCGACCGGCTCCAGCAGGCCGAGCACCGGATGCTCGGACCAGGACTTGCCGATGTCCAGCTTCCGGGCCTCGGCCAGCCGCTCGGACAGCCCGCCGAAGTCGGCCGCGCTGGCGGCGGAGCTGATCACCCCGAGGACCATGCAGACGGCACGCGCGTCGGCGGGCGCGTCCCCGGGCACCCGGGCCGCCGCGCTCAGCCACGTCGCGGCCGTGCCGTGCTCGCTGCGGATCGTCCAATACCAGGCCAGGGCGGCGCCGAGGCGGACCGCGGTGGCGGCGTCGCCGGTGTCGACGCAGAACCGCAGCGCGGCCAGCAGGTTGTCCCTGTCGGCGGTCAGCCGCAGCAGCCACTCGACCTGCTCGGGCCGGCGCAGGTGCGGATCGGCCGCCTCGACCACGGCCAGGAAGTGGTGTGCGTGCGCCCGCCTAACCGCCGCCACGTCGCCGGTCGCGGCCAGCCGCTCGATCCCGAACTCGCGCAGCGTCTCCAGCATCCGGTAGCGCGGCTCCAGCCCCGGCACCTGCTGCAGCAGCGACTTGTCGACCAGGGCCGCGAGCAGGTGCTGAAATCCACCTTGCCGTTCACATAGGTGAT
>DATINN010000237.1:0-6835 GCA_035474175.1 Mycobacteriales bacterium
CGACCACGCCGGCCCGGCCCGGGTCGAGCCGGCCGCGCACGTCCAGGGCCAGCGTGCGCAGCTCGCCGCCGCCCAGCCCGCCCGGCACCTCGGCCGCGACCACCGCGACCCCGCCGACGTCCTTGGCCGCCGCGGCCAGCGCGCCCGCGCCGGCCAGCACCGACTCCGCCCGCAGCCGCTCCAGCTCCTTCTCGGCCGAGCGCAGCCGGTCGATCAGCGACTGCACCCGCTCCGGGACCTGGTCCGGCGGCACCCGCAGGGTCTGGGTCAGCCCGTCGACCAGCGCCCGCTCCCGGCGCAGGAAGCCGAAGAAGTCGTGCCCGACCAGGGCCTCGACCCGGCGCATGCCCGCGCCCACGGACGCCTCGCTGGTGATCGCCAGCGGGCCGACCTGGGACGAGTGGCGCACGTGGGTGCCGCCGCAGAGCTCCCGGGACCACTCGCCGCCGATCTCGACGACCCGGACCTCCTCGTCGTACGTCTCCCCGAACAGCGCCAGCGCCCCGATCCGGCGCGCCTCCGGCAGCGAGGTGAAGAACGCCTGCACCGGCAGGTCGGACCGGATCGCCAGGTTGGCGACCTCCTCGACCTCGCTGCGGGTCTCGGCCGAGAGCTGCTGCGGCCAGGAGAAGTCCAGCCGCAGGTAGCCCGGCTTGTTGTACGAGCCGGCCTGCAGCGCGGTCGGGCCGAGCACCTGGCGCAGCGCCGCGTGCACGACGTGGGTGCCGGAGTGGGCCTGGCAGGCGCCCAGCCGCCACTCCCGGTCGACCTGCGCGTGCACGGTCCGGCCGGCCGCGATCTCCCCGGACTCGACCCGGACGGTGTGCACGACCAGGCCCTTGACCGGCCGCTGCACGTCCACGACCTGCAGCGACACGCCGTCACCGGTGATGCGCCCGGCGTCGGAGTCCTGCCCGCCGGACTCGGCGTAGAACGGGGTCACGTCCAGCACGACCTCGACCGTCTCGCCCTCGGTCGCGCCCGCGACCAGCTCGCCGTCGCGGACCAGGCCGAGCACGGTCGCCTCGGCCTCCAGCGCCGAGTGCGCGATGAAGTCGGTGGCGCCGCGCGCCCGCAGCTCCCGGTACGCCGCCGAGCCGGTGCCGGCCCCGCCGCCCTTGCGCGACTGCGCGTCCGCCTTGGCCCGCGCCCGCTGCTCCTGCATGAGCGACCGGAAGCCGTCCTGGTCCACGGCCAGGCCCTGCTCGGCCGCCATCTCCAGGGTCAGGTCGATCGGGAACCCGTACGTGTCGTGCAGCTGGAACGCCTGCGCGCCGGCCAGCGTGGTGCCGCCGCGCTCCTTGGTCTCGCGGACCGCGGTGTCGAGGATCTGGGTGCCCGCGCGCAGCGTCTGCGCGAAGGTCTCCTCCTCCGCGTACGCGTACGTCGAGATGCGCTCGAAGTCGGTCGCGACCTCCGGGTAGGACGGCGCCATCGCGTCCCGGGAGACCGGCAGCAGCTGCGGCAGGGACATGCCCTGGTAGCCGAGCAGCCGGATCGAGCGGATGACCCGGCGCAGCAGCCGGCGCAGCACGTAGCCGCGGCCCTCGTTGGACGGGGTGACGCCGTCGGCCATGATCATCAGCGCCGAGCGGACGTGGTCGGCGACGACCCGCAGCCGGACGTCCGCGTCCGCGTCGGCACCGTAGGTCTTGCCGGTCAGCTCGGCCGCGCGGGCCAGCACCGGGAAGACCTCGTCGATCTCGTACAGGTTTTGCTTGCCCTGCAGCAGGGTCGCCATCCGCTCGACGCCCATGCCGGTGTCGATGTTCTTCTTCGGCAGCTCGCCGAGGATCGGCCAGCCCTCCTTGCCCGGCCCCGGCCCCCGCTCGTACTGCATGAAGACCAGGTTCCAGACCTCGAGGTAGCGCTCCTCGTCGACGACGGGACCGCCCTCCTGCCCGTAGTCCGGGCCGCGGTCGTAGAAGATCTCCGAGCACGGGCCGCACGGGCCGGGCACGCCCATCGACCAGTAGTTGTCGGCCATCCCGCGGCGGGTGATCCGCTCCTCGGGCACGCCGATCACCCGGTGCCAGATGTCGTACGCCTCGTCGTCGTCGAGGTAGACCGTCGGCCACAGCCGGGTCGGGTCGAAGCCGAAGCCGCCGTCGTCCTGGGAGTTGGTCAGCAGCTCCCAGGCCGCGGTGATCGCGCCTTCCTTGAAGTAGTCGCCGAAGGAGAAGTTGCCGGCCATCTGGAAGAACGTGCCGTGCCGGGCGGTCTTGCCGACCTCGTCGATGTCCAGCGTGCGCAGGCACTTCTGCACGGTGGTGGCGCGCGGGAACGGCGCCGCCTCGATGCCCTGCAGGTAGGGCTTGAACGGCACCATGCCCGCGTTGACGAACAGCAGCGTCGGGTCGTCCAGGATCAGGCTGGCCGACGGGACCGCGGTGTGCCCGTTGCGCTCGAAGTAGTCGGTGAACCGGCGCTTGATCTCGGCCGAGTCCATCAGAAGTCCTCGGGCTTCGCGCCCAGCCGCCCGTCCAGGCCGCTGCCCTCGGTCAGCTCGGACTCCCGCACCGCCATGCCCTCGCGGACCTCGTCGGCGAAGTCGCGCAGCGCGTCGGCCAGGCCGGCCAGGGACTGGGACAGGCCGCGGGGCGTCAGGCTCTCGGCCGCGCGGGACAGCTTGCGCACCGCGAGGGCGCCGACCGTGACCCCCAGTGCCAGCCAGAACATCCGCTTCACCGTCGTCACCCTCTTCCGTGGTTCCTTGGTCGTCCCGCCGGTTGACCGGACGAGTGGGGATGGTTCCTCATCCATGGTGCGCCCGGGCCACCACGGGATTTGCGCGGGGAGGTCTACAGGCCGGCGCGCTTGGCCGCGCGGCGGGCCTTGCGGTCGGCCTTCTGGGCCGACTTGGCCGCGTTCTCCGCCTCGGCCTTGCGCCGGTTCTGCGCGGCCCGGCGGATGCCGTACGAGAAGGCGGCGACCTTGATCGCGGGACCGCCGAGGGTGGTCGCGACGACGCTGGACAGCGCGGCGACGTTGCTGGAGACGGCCTGCGCGTTTTGCGTGATGCCGTCGACCCGGGCCAGCTCGTTGTTGACCTGCGCCAGCGTCGTCTGGGCCGAGGTCAGCAGCGGCTGGGCGCCCTCGTGGGCCTTGCGGATGGCCAGCGTGGTCTCGTCCAGCGTCCGGCCGAGCTTGAGGATCGGGACCGCCAGCAGCAGCACGAGCACGCCGAACGCGATGGCGGCGATGATCCCCGCCCACTCCCCTGCGGACACGCGCGGACCCCTTCGTCAGCCGAACCCCGTCGTGAGAACGCCGAACCCTACCGTCTGGTCGACCGCCCGCAACGCACGAGGGGCCCCACCGGACGCATGGTCCGGTGGGGCCCCTCGCTCAGTGCTGCGGTGCTATGCGTCCACGCTGCGGTGCTACGCGTCCACGCGGACGAAGGTGCCGCCCGCGGTGGCCGTGCCGTCGCCGTAGGAGACGCGACCCAGCCAGCGGCCCGGGGCGAGCCCGGACCAGGTCGCGGTCACCGTCACCGGCGTGCCCGCGGTCACGGCCTGGCTGGCCGGGGTCGCGGTCAGGTTGCCCTTGGCCGTCCCGTCGAGGTTCCACAGGTTGACCGGCACCGGCACCGAGGTCTGCCCCGGCGCCGCCCCGAACAGCACGACGTACAGGTCGTACGTGCCGGCCGGCGGGTTCTCGATCCGGATCGTCTCCTCCGCCGACCCGCCCGCGCTCTGCGCGACCAGGTTGGACGTGCCGGCCTCGTACAGGAAGAGGTCGACGTCCGTGCCGACGCCGAAGTCGGCGTCGAAGGTGGAGTGCTGCGCGACCGTCGTGCCGGCCGGGATCGTCACCGACTCCTTCGTCGTCCGGGTGCTCGTCGCCGGGTTGTCCGGGTCGAAGCCGGGACCGGCCGGCTGCAGGGTCGGCGTGCGGACGTCGGCGGCCACCAGGCCGTCGACCGCGGTGGTCAGCGTGCCGGCGAAGCCGGGGGTGACCCGGATCGCCTGCGAGCCGGCCGCCCCGGTGCCGCGGACCTCGGCCGGGGCCGCGGCCGCGACCGGGCGCACGGCCAGCTGGCTGCGCACCTTGAACAGGCCGTTGACCCAGGTCAGCGATCCGAACGCGTACTGGTCGAAGGCCGCGGAGGTCCGGGTGAAGGTGACCTTGTAGGTCGCCTTGCCGCCCGGGCGCACCAGCAGCAGCTTCGGCGAGACGCTGACGTCGACGCCGGCCGGCTTCACGATCTGCGGGATGTAGATGCCCGGCAGGATGCTGACGTTGGTCACCGTGCGGGTGACCGTCTGCTTCCCGGCGAGCGCGCCGATCGCGATGTTGGGCTGGTTGAGGTCACTCGGGTCGATGCTGCCCGTGCTCGTGCAGGTCGCCCCGCCCGCGCTGAGCTGGCCGGTGCCGCACAGCCACCGGACCCAGTCGGTCGAGTTGCTGTCGTAGACCAGACCCGGGTTGGCGGCCGAGTTGATCGTGACCTGACCCGAGCCGTAGTCGAACGCCCCGGCCGGGCCGCCGGTGTCGGTGCTGATCGGCGCGCCCTTGTTGTCCTTCACCGACGCGGTGGTCAGCAGCGCCGACTTGACCATCATCGGCGACCAGCGCGGGTGCTTCTGGATCAGCAGCGCGGCCAGCCCGGCGATGTGCGGGCTGGACATCGACGTGCCGGACAGGAAGTCGTAGTCGCGGCCGCCGTTCGCCGGCGAGAAGCCCGCGATCACGTCCACGCCCGGCGCCATGATGTCCGGCTTGAGCAGGTCACCGTCGCCGGCCAGAGCCGGGCCACGGGAGGAGAACGCCGCCACCTGCGGCGCCTTGACGCCCAGCTCGGCCACGCCCGCGCCCAGCGAGGCGGTCGGGTTGGCGGTGCCGGACACGTACGCCTTGACCGCCGCACCGGCGACCTCGTCCAGGTGCACGGTCGGCACCGAGTGCACGTCCGCGTTGAGCGAGTTGGGCGAGGTGTTGGTCAGCACCATGCCGACGCCGCCGGCCCGCTGGACCTCGCGGCTCTTCTCGACCCGGTCGTTGACGCCCCGGTCGCAGACGATGATCTTCCCGGCGACCTTGGCCGGGTCGAGCGAGTTGAGGAAGCACAGCCGCACGTCGTCGGCGTCCTGGCCGGGCAGGCCGACCGTGGTGGACAGCGCGATCGGCGAGCTCGGCACGGCCGGGCCGAGGCCCACGCCGGTGTACGTGGCGCCGTTGCCGAGGGTCACGGACTTGCTGGCCTTGCGGTCCAGCGTGCCGGCCGCGACCGAGGTGTCCCACGGCGTGTTGTGCGCGACGGTCGACGGTCCCGGGCCCGAGTTGCCGGCCGAGGTGGACACGAACACGCCCGCCTCCGCCGCGCCGAAGAACGCCAGCTCGACCGCGTCGACCGAGGTGCTGGTGCTGCCGGAGATGGAGTAGTTGATCACGTCCGCGCCGTCGGTGGTCGCGTCCTCGATCGCCTGCACGCTGTCGGAGGTGTAGCAGCCGGCCTCGGCCTCGGCCCGCCCCCAGCAGATCTTGTAGATGGCCAGGCGCGCGTTCGGGGCCATGCCGCTGGCGTTGCCGAAGGACTGCCCGGCGATGCTGACCGGCACGTTGTAGTTGCCGGCGGCGGTGGTCGCGGTGTGCGTGCCGTGCCCGTCGGCGTCGCGCGCCGAGAGGTACTCGTACGGGAAGGCGGTCTTGATGTCGCCGACCCCGGCGGTCACGCCGGCGGTGTAGAACCGGGCGCCGATGACCTTGGTCGAGCAGTTGGACGCGGTCCACTGCTCACCGGTCTGGCAGGTGCCGGAGAACTGCGGCACCGGCTTGGGGTTGCGCAGCGGCGCCACCGACGGGTTCTCCGGCCACAGGCCCGAGTCCAGGTCGGCCACGACGACACCGGCACCGGCGTTGCGCTGCGGGCCGCCGAGCTGGTCCCAGATCCCGCCCCGCTTGGTCAGCCCGAGGAACTCGGGGGTGCGGGTGGTGTCGAGCTTGCGCTTCTCGTCCTTGAGCACGGCCTTGACGCCGGGCGTGCGGGCCAGCTTGGCCGCGTCGCCCGAGGTCATGCTGGCCGCGAAGCCGTTGAAGGTGACCGAGTAGCGGTGGATCGAGCGGGCGCTGGACGCGGCGCGGAGCACGCCGTCCTGCCGCTGGGCCAGGTAGCCGCGGTAGCGGCTGACGGCCGGCGCGGACGCGTCGATCTTGCTGCCGGCGGCCGGCTTGGTCTTGGCGTAGCCCGGGACGTTGCCGGTGTAGCCGGCGGCCGGAGCGTCGGCCAGCTGCACCAGGTACGTCGCGGTGGCGGGCGCCGGCGCGGCCTCGGCGGTCTGCGTCGTGATCGCGGCCAGGCCCGCGACCAGCGCGGTGGCCCCCAGCACGGCGGACACCCTTGTCCGCCGTGGGAAGAATGATGATGCCAACGGTCGTCCTCTCGTACGGGACTCAGGACCCCCACCCCCGACGAACGGCGGGTACGCCGCCGGCCAGGGTGTGGGGTCGGCCGCGGGCCCGGGTGGGTCGCGGCCAGGCGGGTGCAGCTTGGAAGCCACACGGACGCCGTGTTCGAACACTTAGCGGACTCTTTGCCAGCACGCCACCAGAACCTGAATCTCGGCGGCCGTTCGGCCGTACCGTTCGGAAGGGTTCACCCGGTCGGCCCAGGGACGGTCACGAACCGTCGTCACCCCGGCCGTCGGCTACGTCCAGGACCGCATGGCCAGGTCGAGGGTCCAGATCGTCACCTCGGTGGTCTTGGCCACCCGGCTCCGGTAGACGTCGCGTTCGGCCACGACGCTGAGGTCACCGCACGACAGCGACTGGGCAGCGAAGTGTTCGACCAGGCCTGCAGCGGTACCGGCCCCCGCGCAGACCGCGAGCAGGA
>DATINN010000238.1:0-1786 GCA_035474175.1 Mycobacteriales bacterium
GCCGCGACGGGCCGGACCGCGGCAGCCCAGGCCCCGACGGTCCGGGTCGGGCGGGGGAGTTCAGCTCAGGCTCTGGGTGACCTGCAGCTCCGCGATCGGCACGGGCAGCGCCCGCAACCTCCGTACCATCGTCGTCTCCCGCTTGAGCAGCCGCAGCTCGGCCTGCAGCCGGGCCCGGGCCGTGCCCAGCTCCAGCAGCGCCTGCCGGTCCTCCAGCGTGAGCACCGCCCCGGCCGCGACCAGGTACGACAGCTCCCCGGGGTCGGACGGCAGCTCCGGCGTCTCGGCCGGCCGGGCCTGCAGCCCGGCCGCCGCCGCGACGTACTCGGCGAACAGCGTGCTGACGATCCCGCTCAGCCCGGCGTCCTCGGGGCCGGCCGGCGGGTCGGCCGGCACCCACTCCACCGACCCGACCAGGAACGGCCGCGAGGTCCGGTCCACGTCCAGCAGCCGGAACCGGTCGGTGCCGACGGTGACGATGTCGTAGCGGCCGTCGGGGTAGCGCGACACCCGGCGCAGCTCGGCCGCGCAGCCGACCTCGTACAGGGCCTCGACCGCCTCGGCGCCGACCTCCCAGCCCTGCCGGATCGCGATGACGCCGAAGCGCCGGGCGGTGCCCTCGGGCCGGTCGACGAGGCTCCCGACGAGCTCCCGGTAGCGCTCCTCGAACACGTGCAGCGGCAGCACCACGCCGGGGAACAGCACGGTGTGACCGAGCGGGAAGAGCGGGAGCTGATCGGCCACGTCACCAGGCTAGAGGAGGGCAGGGATACTGGTCGTCGTGCTGACCCGCCTCGACCTCACCGACCGGCCGTCCGCCGGCGGCCTGGCCGGCGTGCTCCCGCGCGCCGCGGTCGACGTCGAGGCCGCCACCCATCTGGTCCGCCCGACGCTGGACGCGGTCCGGGCCCGCGGCGCCGACGCGGTCCGGGAGGCGACGCTGCGTTTCGACGGCGTGCAGCTCCGCGATCTCCGGGTGCCCGCGGCGGCCCTGGCGGACGCGGCGGCCGGTCTCGACCCGGCCGTGACGGCCGCGCTGACCGAGGCGATCCGCCGCATCCGGATCGTGCACGAGGCCCAGGTCCCGGCCGAGACGGCGGTCGAGGTGGTGCCGGGCGGCACGGTCACCCGCCGGCACCTGCCGGTCGGCCGCGTCGGCCTCTACGTCCCCGGCGGCCTGGCCCCGCTGCCGTCCAGCGTGCTGATGAACGTCATCCCGGCCCAGGTCGCCGGTGTCGCCTCGATCGCGGTCGCCTCGCCGCCGCGCGCGGCCGACGGGGGCCGGCCCGACCGCACGATCCTGGCCGCCTGCCACCTCCTCGGCGTCGAGGAGGTGTACGCGGTGGGCGGCGCCCAGGCCATCGCCATGCTCGCGTACGGGGTCGAGGGCGTGGAGCCGGTCGACCTGGTGACCGGTCCGGGCAACGTGTACGTGACGGCGGCGAAGCGGCTGCTGCGCGGCGTGGTCGGGATCGACTCCGAGGCCGGCCCGAGCGAGGTGATGGTGGTGGCGGACGCGACCGCCGACCCCGAGCTGGTCGCCGCCGACCTGCTCAGCCAGGCCGAGCACGGCCCGACCTCGGCGTCCGTGCTGGTCACCGACGACGTGGCGCTCGCCGACGCGGTCGACGCCGCGCTCAAGGCGCAGGTCGGCGCGACCCGGCACGTCGACCGGGTGACCGAGGCGCTGTCCGGCCCGCAGTCCGGCACGGTCCTGGTCCGCGACCTGGACCAGGCCCTGGAGGTCGCCGACGCCTACGGCGCCGAGCACCTGGAGATCCAGACG
>DATINN010000239.1:0-10816 GCA_035474175.1 Mycobacteriales bacterium
ATCGAACGGCTCCGGGCGAACACGGAATATTTTCGAAAGCACCCGGCCGAGCCCCGGCGCCTCCAGCACCGTCGTGTACCAGAACCGCCAGGAGCTCGGCGCCAGGTAACGGTGCAGCGGCCACGGATGCACGATGTTGAGCGCGAGGAAGTGGCTGAAGCGCTCCGGCGCCTGCAGGCAGGCGAAGAACCCGGCCCACGCCCCCCACTCGTGCCCGACCAGCCGGACCCGGTCCAGCTCCAGCGCGTCGAGCAGGGCGAGCAGGTCGGCCACCCGGGCCTCGGTCGTGTAGCCGGTCCGCGGCTTGTCCGACCAGCCGAACCCGCGCTGGTCGACGGCCAGCACCCGGTGGTCGGGGGCCAGCCGGGCGGCGACCTCGCGCCAGGCGTACCAGTGCTGGGGGAAGCCGTGCAGCAGGACGACCGGGTCGCCGGCGCCGAACTCGGCCACGTGCAGCCCGATCCCGCCCGCGGTCACCTGCCGATGGGTCGCGCCGGGAACGGCCGGCATCGGCCGGGCGTCGCTGCCTGCGGGCATGGAGCCGCCTCTCACTCGTGTCTCGTCTCCCAAGAGGATGCCAAGAGCGGCCACGTTCCCCCGCAGATCCGCCGACCCCGCGGGGAACGTCCGCGCCCTTCCCGTCCTCTTTCCGGCCGAACGGCGTTCCCAACCGTAGTCGCGGAGGACCCAGTGAGAACGAGACGCAACGTCGCGGCCGCGGCCGGGCGGTGGAGTGCACGGCACCGCTGGACGGCGGTGGGCCTGTGGCTGCTGTTCGTGGTCGGCGCGACGCTGGTCGGCGGCAGCCTCGGCACCGGCCAGCTCACCTCGACGGAGCTGTCCGCGGGCGAGTCCCGGCAGGCCCAGGAGACCCTGGACGCGGCCGGCTTCCAGCAGCCCTCGCACGAGGTCGTGCTCGTGCAGAGCGACACGGCCACCGTCGCCGACCCCGCCTTCGCCGCCGCCGTCACCGACGTCGTCGGCACGCTCAAGGGCCGCTCCGAGGTGCTGCGGGTGCTGCCGCCGACCGGGGCCGGCGGGACCGGCGCGGTCTCCGCGGACAAGCGCTCGGCGCTGGTCCAGTTCGACATGACCGGCGACGGCGTGGCGGCCAAGGAGGAGATCGACCCGGTGCTGACCGCGGTCGAGGGCCTGCGCGGCGCGCACCCCGACGTCCGGATCGAGCAGTTCGGCGAGGCCACCTTCGGCAAGGCGTACGACGACAAGCTCAACAAGGACTACACCAACGCCGAGGCGCTGTCGTTCCCGATCACGCTGGCCATCCTCATCGTCGCCTTCGGCACGCTGGTGGCCGCGTTCCTGCCGATCGTGCTGGCGCTGACCGCGGTCACCGCCGGCGTCGGCCTGCTCGCCATCACCAGCCAGGCGCTGCACGTCGACGCCAACGGCAGCTCGGTGATGACGCTGATCGGCATCGCCGTCGGGGTGGACTACTCGCTGTTCTACATCCGCCGGTTCCGGGAGGAGCGGCAGCGCGGGCGCAGCCCGCAGGAGGCGGTCGAGGCGGCCGCGGCCACCTCCGGCCGGGCCGTGCTGATCTCCGGGCTGGCCGTGGTCATCGCGATGGCGGGGCTCTTCCTGACCGGCAACGGGATCCAGATGGGCATCGCCGAGGCCACCATCGTGGTCGTGCTGGTCGCGGTGCTGGGCTCGGTCACCGTGCTGCCGGCGCTGCTGGCGCTGCTCGGCGACAAGGTCGACAAGG
Source organism: Mycobacteriales bacterium (assembly GCA_035474175.1). Lineage (GTDB taxonomy): Bacteria > Actinomycetota > Actinomycetes > Mycobacteriales > CADCTP01 > CADCTP01. Next base: position 1,727 of record DATINN010000239.1, read on the forward strand.
GCCGGGTGCCGGGGCTGGGCCGGCTGCGCCGCCCGCAGTACCAGCCAACCGGCGGAACGACCAAGGAACCTCAGACTCAGGACGGCCGCGGCTGGGACCGGATCCTGTCCCGGGTGATCGGGGCGCCGGTCGTGTCGCTGCTGGTGTTCGGCGGGCTGCTGGTGGTGCTGTCGCTGCCGGCGTTCCTGCTCCGGACGTCCGACCCGGGTTTCGGTGACCTGCCGACCAGCAGCATGCCGCAGCTGCAGACGTACGAGCGGATCCAGCAGGCGTTCCCCGGCAGCTCGGCCCCGGCCAAGGTCGTGGTGAGCGCGCCGGACGTGACCGCGGGGCCGGTGCAGGCCGGGATCGCGGCCTTCCGGGCCGCCGTGCCCGGCAACGACCAGCTGCGCGGCCCGGTCGGGGTCGAGGTCAGCGGGGACCGGACGGTCGCGCTGCTCACGGTCGGGCTGGCCGGCAACGGCACCGACACCACGTCCACCGACGCGCTGGCCACGCTGCGCGGGTCGGTCGTGCCCTCGACGCTCGGGGCCGTGCCGGGGGTGACCGCGAAGGTCAGCGGCATCACCGCGACCTCGGCCGACGGGACGCGCCAGCTGTCGCACTCGGCGCCGCTGGTGGGCGCGTTCGTGCTGCTGCTGACGTTCGCGATCATGCTGATGTCGTTCCGGTCACTGACGCTGGGCTGGCTGACGCTCGGGCTCAACCTGCTGTCCGTCGGCACCGCGTACGGGCTGGTGGTGCTGATCTTCCAGTACGGCTGGGGGTCGGGGATCCTCGGCTTCGACAAGCCCGACGGCATCGCCTCCTGGGTGCCGCTGTTCATGTTCGTGATCCTGTTCGGGCTGTCGATGGACTACCACGTCTTCATCATCAGCCGGGTCCGGGAGGCGCACGACCGCGGCGACTCGACCCGGGACGCGATCCGCAACGGCATCCGGGGCAGCGCCGGCACGGTGACGAGCGCGGCGGTGGTGATGGTCGCGGTCGCCGGCGTGTTCGGCACGCTGCCGCAGCTGTCGATGAAGGAGGCCGGCGTGGGCATGTGCGTCGCGATCCTCATCGACGCGACGATCATCCGGGCCGTGGTGCTGCCGGCGGCGATGGCGCTGCTGGGCGAGCGGACCTGGTACCTGCCGCGCTTCCTGCGCTGGGTGCCGGAGCTGTCCCACGGCGAGCCGGCGGAGCCGGCCGCGGTCCCGGCAGGCCCGGACCAGCAGGCGGGCCCGGACGAGGCGTCCCCGGGCCGGAAGGCCGGCCGGGGCCGGAAGACGGGCCGGGGCCGGAAGGCGTCCCCGGGCCGGTCGGCCGAGCAGGAGCCGGCCGCCGTGTAGACGTCCGGCCGCGGGGGCGTTCATGCCTGGACCGGTTCCCGCGGCCGGACTGCGACCGGGTCGCCCGCACACCGAGCGGGCGGCCCGGTCTTGTCAGGAGCCCGTGCTCTCCCACTCGCGGCGGAAGCTGCGGCGGGCGCGGAAGAGGCGGGTGCGCACGGTCGGGGCGGGCACGGCCAGGATCGCCGCGACCGCGGCCTGGTCCAGGCCCTCGAGGTCGCGCAGCACCAGCACGGCCCGGTGCTCCGGCGTCAGCCGGGACAGCACGTCGTGCACGTCGGCGGCCAGCTCGGGATCGGTGCGGCTGGGCACCTCGCCCAGCTCGGACGTCCGCAACCGGCCGGACCGCTTGGCCACCCGGACCGCCTCCCGGACCGCGATCGAGCGGACCCAGCCGAACAGCGCGGCCGGCTCGGAGAGCTGCGGCAGGGCCCGGAACACGGCGATCAGCGCCTCCTGGGCCGCGTCCTGCCCGTCCTGCAGGGCGATCGAGCCGCACAGCCGGCCCACGTACGGCTGGATCTCGGTGAGCACCTCGTCCAGGGCGAGCGCGTCGCCGCGCTGGGCCCGGCGGACGAGGCCGGTGAGCCGGGCGGAGTCCCGCTCCGCGTCGGCGGGCACGTCGATCATCGGTGCGATCCGGGGCGGGGGATGCCCGAGCTGGGACGTCCGGTCATCTACACCTACCTCTGTGTGCTCGATCGGTCACGAGTATAAGGGCCGTACACCCGGATTGATCCCATTGATCGGAATAGCGATGTCCGGCCGGTATGGTCCTTCTTACCGCATGGAACCCGTGATGTCCGGACTGGCGGGGCACTTGGGGCGGTCGCACCGGTGGCCGACACCGGACAGCCGACCGGGCGTCCGCCGCCGTTGCGGCGGCAAGTTGTCGCAGGTAGAACGCGTGCTGCGGGTCAATTCCACCGGTGTCGTAAGGACCGTACACGTCGCATCATCGTCGCGTCGGCGTCTGTTCGATGAACGCGGAATGCAGTGCGCCCAGCGGTCGCGGGGGACAGGAAACTGCTATGCACTGACGGGGTCGTGACAAGGAGGACCGAATGGGCGGCACGGTGCCGGTGGAAATTCGCGACTCGGTATTCGACGTCCGCACCGGCGGCCCGGAGAAGGGCCCCGCGGTCCTGCTGCTGCACGGCTTCCCGGAGAACGCGACCATGTGGGACGGCGTCGCGCCGGCCCTGCACGCGGCCGGGCTGCGGACGGTCGCGCCGGACCAGCGGGGCTACTCCCCCGGCGCCCGGCCGGCCGCGGTCGCCGACTACGCGATGCGCCACGTCGTCGCCGACACGCTCGGCCTGCTCGACGCGCTGGGGCTGGACGCGGTGCACGTGCTCGGGCACGACTGGGGCGCGGCCGTGGCCTGGCACCTGGCCGGTCGGCACCCGCAGCGGGTCCGCACGCTGACCGCGGTGAGCGTGCCGCACCCGGCGGCGCACGCGCACGCGCTGCACACGGACCCCGACCAGCAGCAGCGGTCCGGATACATCACGGTCTTCCGGCGCCCGGACGCCGAGCAGCTGCTGCTGGCCGACGACGCGCGGCGGCTGCGCCGGATGCTGCGCCCGCTGCCGGACGCGACGGTGGACGCGTTCGTCCGGCCGCTGGCCGAGCCGGGCGCGCTGACCGGCCCGCTGAACTGGTACCGGGCGATGAGCGGGGCCGACCTCGACGGCCTCGGCCCGGTCACCGTGCCGACCACGTACGTCTGGGGCACCGAGGACATCGCGGTCGGCCGGGCCGCCGCGGCGGCCTGCGCCGGCCACGTCGACGCCGACTACCGCTTCGTGGCCCTGCCCGGCGTCGGCCACTGGGTGCCGGAGCTGGAACCGGGCACCGTCGCCCGGGAGGCGCTGGCCCGGATCAGCGGGCCGCGGTAGGGATCGACTCGACCAGCGCGTGCAGCCCGGCCGCGTCCAGCAGGTCGACCGGGGCGACCGTGCGGTCCTGGCGCACGTAGTGGAAGGCGGCCCGGACCAGGCCGACGGGCGTGCCCGACAGCTCGGCCCAGGCCAGCCGGTACGCCGCGAGCTGCACCGAGGCCGCCGTCGGGTCCCGCGGCGGGTCGCCGGTCTTCCAGTCCACCACCGTCCACCCGCCGTCGGGGTCGGCGAAGACGGCGTCGATCCGGCCGCGCACCACCACCCCGCCGACCACCCCGCCGATCACGGTCTCGAACGCGACCTCGACCTCGTCCGGCGACCGGTCGGCCCACTCGCTGGCCAGGAACCGCTCCTGCAGCAGCGCCAGCTCCGAGTCCGGCGCGGCGTCGGCGTCGGCCGCGCCGGGCAGCTCGTCCAGGTCGAGCAGCCGCTCCCCGCCGTAGCGCTCCTCCAGCCAGGTGTGGAAGGCGGTGCCGCGCCGGGCCAGCGGGGCCGGCCGGGTCGGCACCGGCCGCCGCACCCGCCGGGCCAGCGCCAGCGGGTCCCGGGCCAGGGCGACCAGGTCGGTGACGGCGAGGTGGCCGGGCAGCGGCACGTCAGCAGCGGCGGGAGCCAGTAACAGCCTGGCCCGCTCGGCCAGCAGGATCTCCGCCTCCCGCTGCCACTCCAGCGCGAGCAGGTCCTCCTCGGCGAACAGGGTGCCCTCGTCCGGCTCGACCGGTGACTCCTGCGCGGCCCGGACCAGGGCCGCGCCCTGCTCGACCAGCGGGCGCCGGCTGCCGAGCGGGTCGGCCGGCCACGGCACCGGCGCCGGCGGCGGCAGCGGGTTGGTCGCGCCGTCGGCCGGCGGGTCGGCCCACCGGTCCACCTGCACGCCCCGGACCCGGGCCAGCTCGGTCAGGAACGTCGACGGCCCCCGCGGGCGCACGGCCGCGTCCCACCAGTAGCCCGAGGCCAGCAACAGGTGCCGGGCCCGGGTCGCGGCCACGTACGCCAGCCGCCGCTCCTCCCGTACGGCCCGCTCCTTGCACGCCTCCACGAACTCCTTGCGCGCGTCATCCAGGCCCTTCTGGTCCCGCGGTGTCACCACGTCGAACACCGGCAGGTCGGAGCCGTCACCGCGCAGCGGGTACGGCAGGGTCGGGGCGCTCGTGGCCCAGCCCGACCCCCGGGTGGACAGCAGGTCCGGGAACACGTCGTGGGTGAGGCCGGGCACCGCGACCACGTCCCACTCCAGCCCCTTGGCCGCGTGCACGGTCAGCACCTGGACCCGGTCGGCGTCCACGTCGACCACGCCCGCCTCCAGGCCGCGCTCGGCGTCCTCGGCCGCGGCCAGGTAGGCCAGGAACGCGCCCAGCGTCGGCACCTCCGCGTCCACCGAGAAGTCGGCCGCGACCTCGGCGAACCGGTCCAGGTGGGCCCGGCCGGCGGCCCGGTCCCGGTCCGGCGCGGCCGCGACCTCGACGTCCAGCAGCAGGGTCCGCTCCACGTCGGCGACCAGGTCGGGCAGCGGCTGGGCGGTCCGCTTCCGGAGGGCGGCGAGCTCGGCCCCGAGCGCGAGCAGCCGCGGGTAGCCCTCGGCCGAGTAGAGCTCCGGCGGGCCGGGGTCGTCCAGGGCCTCGACCAGGCTGGCGTCGGAGACCGTGTCCCGGCTGCCGGCGGCGGCGTCCTCGTGCCGGGCAGCCAGCGCGCGGGCCCTCCGGCCGAGCGCGGCGACGTCCCGGCCGCCGCCCCGCCACCGGGCGCCGAGCAGCAGCCGGGCCAGCGCCGCCCCCGCGGTCGGGTCGCTGACCACCTGCAGCGTGCTGACCAGGTCGCGCACCTCCGGGGTGGCGAGCAGGCCGCCCAGCCCGACCAGCTCCACCGGCACCCCGCGGGCCCGCAGCGCGCTCGCGACCAGGTCGAACTGGGAGCGCCGCCGGCACAGCACCGCGACGGTGCGGGCCTCCCGGTCCCGCCACACGGCCGCGATCTCGGTCGCCAGCCACTCGGCCTCCTCGGCCACCGTCTCCAGCAGTGCGGCCCGGACCACGCGGGGCTCGCCCCGCGGCCCCGGCGTCAGCGACGGCACGTTCTCCCGGATCTCGACCGAGAGCTCGTTGGCCACGTCCAGCACCAGCTCGTCGTTGCGGAACGACGTCGACAGCGTCAGGACCGGCGCCCGGTCGCCGTCACGGGTACGGAAGTGCGTCGCGAAGCGGTGCAGGTTGTTGGCGCTGGCGCCGCGCCAGCCGTAGATCGCCTGGGCCGGGTCGCCGACGGCGGTGACCGGGTGCCCGGCCGTCCCGTACAGGGCCCGCAGCATGGTGAGCTGCGCGTGCCCGGTGTCCTGGTACTCGTCGAGCAGCACCACCGCGTACCGGGCCCGCTCGGCCCGGCCGACCTCGGGGAACCGGTCCGCCACGGTGGCCGCGATCGCCATCTGGTCGCCGAAGTCCATGGCCCGGGCCGCCTGCTTGGCCCGGACGTAGCGGTCGACCAGCGGCAGCAGCGCGACCCGGGCGGCGCTGCGGTCCAGCAGCTTGCGGACCTCCGCGTACGGCTCGCCGGCGACGCCGCGGCCGCTGGCCGACCGCCGCGGCTTGGCCAGGACCCGGGTGCGCAGGTCGTCGGTCCAGCGGCGGAGCTGGTCGGGCTCGACCAGGTGCTCGGCCAGCTCGCCGGCCAGGTCCAACACCCAGTTGGTCACGGTGGACTCGGCGTTGTCCAGCTCCGGCACGTCCAGGTCGTAGGTCCGGACCACCTTCTGGGCCAGCTGCCAGGTCATCGCCTCGGTCAGCAGCCGGACGCTGGGCTCGACCCCGAGCCGCAGCGCGTGCTCGGACACCAGCCGGCCCGCGTACGAGTGGTAGGTGCTGACCGCGGGCTCGCCGGCCAGCACCGGGTCGCCGGCCGGGCCGTCCGCGCCGAGGAAGTGCCGGAGCTGGGCCAGCCGGAGGCGGATGCGGCCGGCCAGCTCGCCCGCGGCCTTGGTGGTGAAGGTGAGCCCGAGGACCTGGTCCGGGCGGACGTGCTCGTTGGCGACCAGCCACAGCACCCGGGCCGACATCGTCTCGGTCTTGCCCGACCCCGCCCCGGCCACGACGACGGCCGGGCCCAGCGGCGCGCCGATCACCGCCGCCTGCTCCGGCGTCGGCACCGGCAGCCGCAACGCCAGCGCCAGCTCCTGCGGCGACCACCGCGGCGCCGTCACGCCGCGATCCCCGGCTCGGCCCGGCCGCCCGGGCCCGACCGGCCTTCGGGGTGGGGGGCGGGGATCACTCGGTGACCTGGCGGCCGGAGTCGCTGGCGGGGCAGGAGGAGCGGGTCGCGCAGACCCGGCAGAACGCGCCCGGCCGGGCCTGGAAGACGGCCCCGCCCATGCCGTCGGCGGCCTCCTGCACCCGGACCCGGGCCCAGTCCGGCTCGGCGTCCGCGCCCAGCGGCACCTGCTCCTGGGTGCGGTTGCGCTCGGCCGCGGTGCCCAGGTTGACCAGCACCCCGCCGCCGGGCTCGGCCGGGCCGAACGCGCCCGCCGCCACCGCCAGCTGGTACGCCCCCAGCTGCGGGTGCCGGGCCAGCTCCCCCTCGGCCGGCTTGCTCCGCCCGGTCTTGAGGTCGACCACGACCAGCCGGCCGTCCTCGTCCCGCTCCAGCCGGTCGATCCGCCCGGTCAGCAGCGCCGGGTGCCCGCCCTCGGCCGCGGGCGGCACCGTCACCGCGAACGGCTTCTCCACGTCGACCAGCACCCAGCGCGAGCGCGAGGACCGCTCCCAGCGCAGGAACGTGGCCAGCATGTCGCGGGCCCGGGCGCGTTCCCGCCGGGTCGTCCAGGCGCCGCCGAGGTCGAGGCGGTCCAGCGCCGCCTCCAGCCGCTCGCCCAGCTCGGCCGCGTCCGTCACCTGGTCCGTCACCGCGGCCGCGGCCACGTCGTGCAGCGCGGTGCCGACCGACTGCGCCGCCTGCTCCGAGCCGCGCGCCCCGACCGACTCCAGCAGCCAGCGCAGCTCGCACCCGACGAACCGGTCCAGCGCCGACGGCGACACCCGGACGGCCTCGCCCGCCTCGGCCAGCGGACCGGGGTCCGACAGCCCGGCCAGGCCGTACCAGACCGACGGGTCGGCGCCGCGCACGCCGGCCGCGGCCAGCCCGGCCAGCTCGTTGGCGGCGGCCCGGCGCCGGGTGTCGGCCTGCTTCGGGTCGCTCACCACCGACCGCAGCTCGGCCACCAGCGCCGGCAGCGACAGCGCCCGCGGCACCGCGGTGACCGGCCGGGAGCCGCCGGGCGGGGGCGGGTCGAGCTCGTCCAGGAACCGGGACGGCTGGTCGTCCTCGCCCGCCACCCCGGACACGATCAGCAGCCGCCGGGCCCGGGTGCAGGCGACGTAGAACAGCCGGCGCTCCTCGTCCAGCAGCGGCGCGACCGACTCCGTCGCCTCCCGGCCGGCGGCCATGTCGACGAGGTCCTCGACGCCGAGCAGGGTGCCGCGCCGGCGCAGGTCGGGCCAGCTGCCCTCCTGCACCCCGGCGACCGCGACGACCGTCCACTCCAGACCCTTGGACCCGTGCGCGGTCAGCAGCCGCACGGTGTCGCCGGTCGGCGCCTTGGGCGCGAGCGTGTCCCCCGGGATCTGCTGCGCCATCAGGTGGTCGACCAGCACCCGGGGGCCGGAGCGGGGCAGCCGGTCGACGAAGTTGGCGGCCGCGTCGAACAGCGCCACCATCGCGTCCAGGTCCCGGTCGGCACCCGCCCCGGACGGGCCGCCGCGCCGGGACTGCTGCTGCCACAGCTCGCCCAGGCCGGAGGCCGACCAGACCGCCCACAGCACCTCCTCGGCGCTGCCGCCGGCCCGCGCGGTGGCCCGGGCCGTGGCCAGCAGCTGCCCGACCCGGCGGGCCGGGGCGCCGACCTGCTCGCCGGCCGCCGCCCGCACCATCCGGTCCACCGCCGCGGTCGCGGCCGCGACCCCCGGATCCCGGTCCGAGTCCGCCACCCGCCCGCCCGCGCGACCCGCGGCGCCGGGAGTCGGGCCCGCGCGACCCTGGCCGGCCGGGGTTGGGGCCGCGCGACCCGGCCCGCCGGCGGTCGGGGTCGCGGCGCCCGGGTCCGGACCCCGGTCGGCCGTGCCGCGGGCGTCGCGCAGCAGGGAGACGAGCAGCCCGGCCGACCCGCCGGCCGCACCGGCGACGAGGTCGAGCCGGCGCAGCTCCTGCCGCAACCGCCGCAGCGACAACGCGTCGGCCCCGCCCAGCGGCGAGGTCAGCAGCGTGAGCGCGGCGTCCTCGTCCAGCGGGTCGGGCCCGGTCTCCGGACGCACCCGACTCCGTTCATAGGCGCCGGAGGCGCGGGGCTCACCCGGCGACCGCAGACCCCACAGCGCGCACTCCAGCAACCGCAGGAACGGCGCGACGGCGGGCTGCGCGATCAGCGGCACCTCGTCGCCGGCCACCGACGACGGGACGCCGGCCACGGCCAGGGCCCGGCGCAGCGCCGGCAGGTGCCGCTCGGTGGACCGGACGATCACCGCCATCTCCCGCCACGGCACCCCGTCCAGCAGGTGCGCGGCCCGCAGCCGGTGGGCCACGTACGCGGCCTCCTCGCCGGCGGTCCGCAGCGTGTGCACCTCGACCCGGCCCGGCGGCGTACCCCGGACCGGGCGCAGGTCGCGGTGCCGGGCCGGGCCGGGCAGCCGCGCCGCGACGCGCCGGGAGTACTCCAGCAGCGTCGCGCCCGAGCGCCGGGACGCGCCCAGCGCGACCACCGGCACCGGCCGGCCGGACGCCGGCGCGAACACGTCCGGGAACCGCCGGATCGGGTACGGGTCGGAGCCGCGGAACGCGTAGATCGACTGGTCCGGGTCCCCCACCGCGAC